>PFVB01000140.1 GCA_002790395.1 Ignavibacteriales bacterium CG_4_9_14_3_um_filter_34_10
GATTTATCTTTGGCTGCAAAAGTTATTTCTTTAGAAGTCAATAAAGCCGGACTTAATGATATCATTGGATTTACAGGCGAGCAAAATATTCACGGTGAACAAGTGAAAAAGCTTGATGTGTTTGCCCATGATATGACCAAAAAAGCAATGGATCACGGCGGTCATCTCTGTGTAATGGCTTCTGAAGAGGAAGAAGATATTATTCATATTCCGCCTAAACATAAAATTGGTAAGTATGTGTTGATTTTTGATCCGCTGGACGGTTCTTCAAATATTGATGTTAATGTAAGTATAGGTACAATATTTTCGATTTATAAAAGACAATCGCCGTCAGGTTTACCCGGTACACTTGAAGATTGTTTGCAAGAAGGATATAAACAAGTTGCCGCCGGATATATTTTATATGGCTCAAGCACAGTGTTTGTTTATACTGCGGGAGAAGGGGTTCACATGTTTACTTTGGATCCATCATTTGGGGAATTTATTCTTGTGCGTGATAATTTAATGATGCCGACAAAAGCAAAAATATACAGCATCAATGAAGGCAATTATAAATATTGGCATGATGGATTAAAAAAATATATTAAATATATTCAGGATGCTGATAATAGAGGACGTGAGCCATATTCTTTAAGATATATTGGATCGATGGTTGCCGATATTCACCGTAATTTAATTTATGGTGGAATTTTTATTTATCCCGAAGACAAAAAAAATCCCAACGGAAAATTACGATTGATGTACGAGTGTAACCCAATGGCATTTATTGTTGAACAAGCCGGAGGAAGAGCAATTGATAACAAGGGAAAACGAATACTTGAAATCAAAGGAACTTCTTTGCACCAAAGAAATTCAATTTATATTGGTAGTATTGAAGCAGTAAACAAAATTGAAGAATATTTGAAAGAAAATTAAAAGCAACTTATCAGTTGCTTTTAATTTTTTCTAAATCCACATTCAATTTAATTGCAAGTTCTACACCCGAAATATTTATCAGTTCGATTTTTGTTGACTTGACTAAAATTTCAGGAATATCAGCTTCACCTTGCAAATATTTAACCAGATTGTAGGCAAGACGGTATCGGTCGTTTGTTACCGGTATATTATCTTTATACTTTTCAACTACATCATAAACTTTTTTCTCAACTGAATTCGGGTTTGCCTGTTTCATATTAGGCGGTGGTAATGTTGTCATACTATTCCTTTTTTTTTCCTACACAAAAATAAAAAGTAACTTATACTACTCCAAATTGTTATGCGTCTCTTTAATGATTATTTTTACAGGAGTTTATAGGAAATTCATGATAAGTTTTGAAAAAATCGAAAAAGTATTAATTATAAGATTGAGTTCTCTGGGGGATATTTTACTCACAACGCCAATTGTCCGATCAATTAAAAATAAATATCCGCAAGTTAAAATTGATTTTTTATTGAAACCACAATTTTCCGATGTTTACAATTTCAACCCAAATATCAATAAGATTATGTTATACAATGTTATCGAACCAAGCAAAACACAAAGTGAAATATTAAAAAGTGATTATGATTTAATAATTGACTTACAAAGTAATATAAGAACATTCTTTCTGCTGAGGTCAATAAAGGCGAAAAAACTAAAATTCAAAAAGCCATCTCTTAAAAAATATTTACTTGTTAATACAAAAATTAATTTATTTCGTGAAATCAAAAGTATCCCACTTTTATATTCAAAAGTAATTGGCGATGAATTTTTAGATGAAGAGGGGTTGGAAATCTACAATAACAAAGGAAGAATTAATTGCTTGCCGCAAACCAACAATGTGATAGGATTTTGTCCCGGAGCAAAACATTTTACTAAACGCTGGCTTAGTGAATATTTTATTCAACTCGGAAATATGCTCGCAGATGAAGGATTTGTTATTTACTTGTTAGGTGGAAATCTCGAAAGGGAATTATGTGCAAACCTAAATTCAAAAATTAAAAATTCTGTGAACTGTTCAACCGAAAATGATCTAATTCTAACTGCCGAAAAAATGGCAAATTGTCAACTCATAGTTACAAATGATTCTGCTTTAATGCATGTTGCATCGTCCATTAAGATTCCAATTGTTGCTATATTTGGATCGTCGGTTCGTGAATTTGGTTTTGCACCGTATAATGTTGAAAATACTATTGCAGAAATTCAAAATTTATCCTGCAGACCTTGCAGCCATGTTGGAAAAGATAAATGCCCGAAAGGACATTTTGATTGTATGAGAGAAATTAAACCTGAAATGATTTATGAAAAAATTAAAACGCTGATTAAAAAAAATGAATAGAATTTGGAGAATATTATATAACTATTTTGTACTGCCATTATTATTTGCTTTTATTAAAGTGGCATCAATTTTTAATGCAAAAATCAAGCAGGGAATTACTGACAGAGCAAAAATTTTTGAAGAGTTGATATTGAATTTTGCGGATATCAATCGAAGAAAAAAAATGATTTGGTTCCATTCATCGTCATTGGGAGAATTTGAGCAGGCAAAACCAATAATTGAAAAAATCAAAGATAAAAATTGCAATATTCTTGTTACTTTTTTTTCTCCTTCTGGGTATAGGAATTCGATCAAATATCCTTATAAAGATGTCATTTCTTATTTGCCATTTGATACGGCAAAAAACATGCATCGATTTATTCAGATAGTCAGACCCGATACAGTGGTTTTTATGCGATATGATATTTGGCCAAATATGGTTTGGGAATTACATAAGCATAATATACCGATGTTTATTGTCGATGCAACAATGAGAAATAATTCGCGCAGAAAATTACCGGCAGTCGAGAATTTCCACAAGTCGCTCTATAATTGTTTTACAAAAATCTTGACCGTAAGCGAAGAGGACAAGCAAAATTTCAATGATTTCGTAGAGGTAAAAGCAAATGTAAAATCAGTTGGCGATACAAGGTTCGATCGTGTTTATCAAAAAAGCCTGGGAGCGAAAAACAAGAAATTATTCAAGAATGATTTCTTTATGAATAAAAAAGTTATTGTCGCTGGCAGCACATGGGAAGCTGATGAAGAAATATTACTGCCTACATTTACTAAACTTATCAAATACTGCAATGATTGTGTTTTTATCATTGTTCCTCATGAGCCGACGATTCTGCATCTGGAAAAATTGGAGCACACATTATTTGGAAAAGCAAAAACGATAAGGTTTTCATCTTTGAATAATTATTCGGATGAACCAATTATAATAATAGATTCAATCGGAATTTTACTTTCTCTTTATTATTATGCTGATATCGCTTATGTGGGGGGAAGTTTCAAGCAGGGTATTCATAATGTGCTTGAGCCTGCCGTCTATGGAATCCCTGTTTTGTACGGACCCAAAATATTGAATAGTCAGGAAGCGATTTTACTTTCAGATAATAATGGCGGTATTATTATAGATAATCTGAAAAATTCATACAGAAGTTTTAAGACACTGTTAGAAAATGAGCAATATAGACTTGAGCTTGGGAAAAAATCAAAAAATTATGTTCTTGGAAATATTGGCGCTACAGAAAAAATAATGCAAGAAATAATGGCAAGCTGAGTATGTCTAAAAATATTTTTGTTTAATTTAATCGGTAATTATTTTATTTTGGAATAGAAATCACGCGGAATCAGTATGAAAGAACAAAATGAATTTCACATTATTTCAAATAACGATTTGCTGGAATATTTTCCGGCAGGAATAATAGTGTTTGATGAAGAAGGATATATTAAAAAATATAATCAAAATTTATTTGCCTTTAATATTATTGATTCAAGTGATGTGGATTTGGAAAACAATAAAATTAGTCAGCTCCCGTTTTTCAATACTGCAGAATTAAACGAAAAAATTGAGCAGCTAAAAAATGGAGAGTATTTTGAAGTAAAACTCAATTCAAGGAAAACAGTTTCGGGTAGCGAGATAGAAGTTATTCTTAAAGCTGCACCTGTATTTATTGATAATCAGTATCATGGCGGAATTTTAATAGTTGAAGATTTACAGGTCGAGTCGGTTTTAGATATACCAGAACAATTTGACCTTCTTGAAAATGTTTTGCTTGCAAGAAAATCCTTCTTCCTGATTTGTGAGACGAACAAAAGGATCAAAATTAAATCAAAACAAATTGAGAATGACAACAGATTTTCTTCCTGCAATTTGTTAGATGACTTTTCCCGCATTATCAATTTAGATGAAGGAATATTTAATAATTCGTTCGAATATGTTTTGGATGAGAAAAAACCAATTTCGATTAATGCACTCGCGAAATGGTCTGATATTGAGTCAATGTATAGAGTTACTTTCGTCCCGAATATCAATTCAAAAAACGAAATGAATTCAATCTTGATATTATTTGTTGATAAGACAGAAGAGTCAATTGAAAAGAATAATTTAGAAAAACAAATTAATGATTTGCAAAAATTTCACGAGTTCACTTCAAAAGTTTTGGATGCAATTATCAACGTTGATCTTGATGGAAATATTCTTTATTGGAGTGAGAATGCCGAAAATCTTTTTGGGTTCAGCCGCAGCGAAGTTTATGGTAAGTCCATCGGAAAAATTATTCCGCAATTTGAACATAATTTCGCTTCTTGGGTAGATGAAATTGAACAAAATAAATTATGGCGCGGAGAATATTCTTTTGGACGAAATGGTGAAAATAAAATTGTTCTCATTCAAGCAAGTGTTATACTGGAACTGGAGCCCGCCCAAATTATTATTTTATGTACCGATATTACTGAGAAAGCAAGGTTTGAGCGGGATATAAAATCTTCGGAAGAAAAATTTCGGAATATTGTTATAAACACTCAGGAATATATTTTTACTTTCGAAGTGAATGGAAATTTAACTTATGCCAACCCTTTCTTTATTGAATCATTCGAATATAATGAAGCTGAAATAGGCAGTCTTAAATTTTATGATTTGCTATCTCCTGATTACCTTGAGCAATTCGCAAATGTAAACGAAAATCTTAATCTGTGGGAAAGAAATTCTATAGAGTTGGAATTACGAAAGAAGGATGGCAATAAAGTTTTTGTGTTTGGAAATATTACTGCAATAAAAGAGATTGACGGAAACATTAAATATTGCAATGCAGTCTTTAATGATATTTCTGAGAAAAAGGAAACCGAAAAAAATCTGCTCTTAATTAAATCTGTGTTTGAAGCTTCAAATGACGGAATTGCAATCCAGTACAAGCGAAAATACATTTTGGTAAATGACAGATTTATTGAAATGTTTGGTTATGAAAATATTGATGATGTAATTGGTAAAGACCCATTAGACTTTGTTGCCGAAGAAGATTATGTCAAAATCGCGAATCAAATTACTGAAAGCGAAAAAATTTCTGATCAGCAAAAGAAAATTGAATTCACCGGATTGAAGCAGGACGGCTCGAAATTTATTGTTGAAAAAGCAGCCGCTTCTTATCAGACTGCCGAGGGCGTTTATATTGTATCAACTCTGCGAGATGTTACACGAGAGAGAGAAATTTTGCGGAATCTTGAACTTTCTGAAACGCGTTACAGAAATATTTTGGAAAATATTGATGACTGCCTTTGGTCTTCAGAAAGAATTGACAATAAATTCGGTGAAATTTTTTATAGCACTGCAATTCAGAAAATCAGCGGTTATTCTTCCGATATATTTAATAAAGATTCACGCCTGTGGATTAAAATTATTCATCCCAGCGATTCGGAAAGGGTTATTGCTGAGCTAAGAAAATTTTATAAAAAATCATCTGCAAAAAACTTTGAAACAGAATACCGGATAATAAATAATCTCGGCAGTTCTGTTTGGATAAGAAATAAGATATTCGTTTTGAGAAATAATGAAGGTGTTATCCAAAAAATATTCGGACTGGTAAGCGATATCACATTGAGAAAAAGGGCAGAAGATAATCTTCTGAAATCTACTGAAGAATTGAAAGTTATTAATAATACAAAAGATAAATTTATTTCGATTATCTCGCATGATTTACGAACTCCTTTCAGTTCTATTCTCGGCTTCACAGATATTCTTCTTAATGATGAAGATTTAACAGCCAGCAAACAGAAGCAATACGTGATGATGATTCAGGAATCAGCAAGGAATATGCTCTCATTAGTGAATTCTCTGCTGGACTGGACAAGAATTCAAACCGGTCGAATTTCGTTTAATCCAAAACGAACTAACGCTATCAATATTGTAAATAAAGCTGTGAATATGCTTTCAGGAGCTGCTCTTCAAAAAAATATAAA
>PFVB01000205.1:0-841 GCA_002790395.1 Ignavibacteriales bacterium CG_4_9_14_3_um_filter_34_10
CTCGCAGCAAAAACAAATTTGCCTTGGGTAGCTGATTTCCGTGATCCGTGGACTGATGCATTCTGGCAAAAAGATATCAGGCGAATCCCCTTTTCAATTTACCGCGATAAAAATTATGAGAAGTCTGTTCTGAACTCAGCAAACAGCATAATTACCATCAGCAAATCAATTGCAAAAGATTTTGAAAAAAACACACATACAAAAGTAAATACAATATCAAATGGTTTTGACGAAGATGACTTCAGATATACAAAAAAAAGAAATCCGAAGTTTTCAATTTGTTATACAGGCACTCTCGGAAAGGATCAGTCATTATCAGGATTTATAAAATCACTTGAAAGCCTTCCGGGTAATATTAAAGAGAATACGGATATTAATTTTATTGGCTCATTTCATCCGACAATAATGGATATGATTTCTGCTTCACAAACAAAAAGCATTTTTCATATCAAAGATTCAGTTTTGCATTCGGAATCAACCCGATTAATAAGTAATGCAGATATGTTGCTGTTGATTATCCCTGATACTAAAAACAACAAAGGTATTTTAACCGGAAAGATTTTTGAGTATTTGGCAACAAAAAATCCAATTCTTGGATATGGCCCGATTGATGGCGATGCTGCTGAAATTTTGAATCAGACGAATTGCGGAAAAATGTTTGAGCACGGAGATAAGTGTACCGAATACATATTGCAGACTTTTGCAAATTGGGAAAAGGAGATTCCGTTTAATCCAGACAGTGATTTTATAAGCCAATATTCCCGAAAAAGTTTAACACAAGCATTAGCACGTATATTTTCGGAAATGACATGAACCTTCGCAAATATAATTTTATGTTTCA
>PFVB01000205.1:917-6012 GCA_002790395.1 Ignavibacteriales bacterium CG_4_9_14_3_um_filter_34_10
GAGTATTATTTTTTATTCGAAGAGAACCCATCAAAATTAAACAAACTTATAAATGGTTTTGATAAAGACGGCATTCCTGTTAACAAACCTTACATTGATGTTGAGGAGAATAAACCCCACTATTACCCCATTTCTATTGGTCAATATGGACTTGCTGTTTTTAATTCATTTGTTCATTCAAAGGAAGAAACAAAGCGTGAACATTTTCTTCGGATTGCAGATTGGTATGTGAATAATAAAACTGAAGATATCAAGCTTGGGACTTATTGGTTTACTAATATACCAAAGCCAGAATATAAAATTGATTCTGCATGGAAATCTGCATTCACACAAAGCAGGGCAATCTCTGTTTTGCTTCGTGCATGGCAAATCACTTCGGACGAAAAATATTTTCTTCTTGCAAAAAATGCTCTGAAAATTTTTTCGGTTGATATTAAAAACAATGGAGTTGCAGTAATTTTTGATTTTGGTGTTATCTACGAAGAATATGCAGCCAAAGAACCTACAATGGTGCTTGACGGACATATTTTTTCTTTGTTCGGACTTTTTGATTTTATCCGAGTTTCAAAATCTTTTGATTTTGAAAGTCATCAGTTTGCAGAAAATTTATTTGATAAAGGAATTACTGCATTACTGAAACTATTACCTGAATATGACATGGGCTATTGGGTAAAATTTAATTTATGCAAAATGAATCATTATCCGAAATTGGATCCATGTACTGTCGGTTATGTAAAATTAATTTCGCTGCAACTGGATGTTCTTTACAAAATTACCGGCAGAAATGAATTTGATGAATATGCAAGAAAATTCAAGTCATATTTAAAATACGGAAACATTTTCAGAATGCTTCCAATTAAATACAAGTCATTAAAAAAATTAAACAGGCTATAAATTAATGTGCGGAATTGCTGGAATATTTGAACGTGGCAGAGACAATCGGGAACTGATGCAGAAAATGCTTGATATCATTGCTCATCGCGGACCTGACAACAGTTCTGTTTTTAGCACTGGTAATTTTACTCTTGGGCACAGAAGACTTTCGATAATTGATCTTGTCTCTGGTGATCAGCCGATTTTCAATGAGGATAAAACGCTGGCAATAATTTTTAACGGTGAGATTTACAATTTTCTTGAACTAAAAAAAACACTGATTGAAAGAGGACATAATTTTAAAACCAATTCTGACACAGAAGTAATCATTCACGGATACGAAGAGTATGGTAAAAATATTTTTGCAAAGCTAAATGGAATTTTTGCTTTTGCAATTCTGGACATTCCAAAAGGAGAGTTAATTCTTGTTCGTGATCATTTTGGAATAAAACCACTTCACTATTACTTCAGCAACAATATTCTGATTTTCGCTTCTGAACAGAAGGCTATTTTGTTTCATGAAAAAGTTGAACGTAAAATCAATTACTCTGCTTTACATATGCAGTTGAATCTTCGGTATAATCAAGGTGATGAAACTCTTTTTGAAAAAATCAGAAGATTACCGCCAGCTTCCTATTTGATATTTAATGGTGAAAATATTCGAATTGAAAAATATTGGAAACTTCAGCCTCAAATAAATACAAATCTCAAAGAGGCAGATGCTATTGACGGGATTAATTTTTATATAAAGCAAGCAGTAAAGCGTCAACTGATCAGCGATGTTCCGGTTGGAGTTTATTTATCCGGCGGAATGGATTCTTCAACTATTGTTCAGAAGATGAATGAACTTGGAGTTGAAAACGTTAATACTTTTACGCTTGGATTTAATGAACCCACAGATGAATTTCCAGATGCAGCACTGATAGCAAAAATGTTTGATACAAATCATCAAAGTTATTCGCTCGAATTTGAACCGCTTAAATATTTGCCGGAAGTCATTTGGCATGCTGAAGAACCAAAAATTAATTTGCTTCAGGGATTCAATATGTCAAAATTTGTTCATCCGCATGTCAAAGTAATTCTTGGAGGTTTGGGAGGCGATGAACTTTTTGCCGGATATGATATTCATAAATTCATTTATCCTTTAAATAGTTTTTATAAACACATTCCACGATTTGTTGCAAATATTGGCGCATTAAAATCAAAACTGATTTTTAATCTTCACAGTTTTACAAACACAATGAGTCTTGATGAATACAGACGCGGATTGCAAATGCTTGCATCAATTGGCGATATCGAAAAATATTATTTAATCTTACGCAATGCTTGGGATTATGATGATGGTTTTTACAAGTCAGTTTATCACAGAAATTTTTTAAATGATGCATTAAAACTGGAAAAATGCAAAACAAAATTTGATGTTTTATTTAAAGATGCAAAAAAAACACCCGCGTTGGATAGTATTTTGTATGCAGAATTAAATTCAAAAATGGTGAATGATTATCTTCTGGTTGAAGACAGAATGTCAATGGCTCATTCTGTTGAAGAAAGAGTTCCGTTCCTCGATTTGGATTTAGTAAACTTTGCTTTTTCAATTCCATCTGGGATGAAAATGAAAAATGGACAAACCAAATATCTTTTCAGAAAAGCGATGGAAGGGAAATTGCCTGCCAAAATCCTGAATAAAAAAAAATGGGGCTTTACCGTCAATCCGTATCTACAATTTAAAAAAGATCTTAAAAGTGTTGCAGAAAATATTCTGACGAAAGAATATATCGAACAGCATGGAATATTTAATTACAACTACATTCAACAAATTCTAAATCATAAACCAAACCCACGCCTCCGATGGCATTATAATTATTTATGGATTGTCCTTGGGTTTGCTATTTGGGAGAAAATGTTTATCTCTACAAATAATTTTGCAAATAAAGATTTTGATATAAAAGAATATATCAACTGACTATATCACCGATTAAATGTAAATAAATCATTAATTTTGCCTCATAAAAAAATAAAATCCGAGAGTTATTATGTCAAAAGCTAAAACAAAAGTCACTGAAAAAACATCCGGCAACTTATTTGACAGAGTTGATTCTAAACTTAAATATATTATTTCTGTTGCTGCTATTTTAATAGCATTGATAAACATGTTTTCACCATACTTGTTCGACAACTTACGTCCAACCGGCTCTGATGTAGTTGCTTCAAAGGGTGAAACAAAACTTTATTTGGACTGGCAAAAGTCAACAGGGGAAAAAGCTTTGTGGAATCCAAATATTTTTGGCGGTATGCCAATTTATGCTCGTATTATTCCCCAGATAATTCACTTTGATACGCTGATAAATTTTCTAAATTCATTTGTTTACTGGGCGTTCTTATATTTCTTTGTCGGAGCAATTGGACTTTTCTTTCTTTTGGTTTACAAAAAAATTCCATGGTATGTTGGTGTAATAATTTCTGTGGCTTTTATTTTACTTCCCGATTGGCAGGCATTATTAGGCGATGGACATTACACAAAACTCCGTGCAATAATGGTGCTGCCTTGGGTTGTATTGACATTTTCTTATTTCTTTGAGCGTAAAACATGGTTCAGTGCTGTTCTATTTGGATTTATTTATTCATGGATGTTTCGCACACAACATTTTCAAATTGTATTTTATTCTATTTTGATGCTTGCATTCCTTTACATCTATCCGTTTGTAAAATTGTTTGTTGAAAAAAAATATAATGAAGGGTTGATGTTTGCCCTAAAGCTTATTGCTGCATTAATTCTTACTGTTATTACTTCAGCTCAGCCATTTTTAAGTATTAAAGAATATGCGCCATATTCAACACGCGGCGGAAACCCAATAGAAATGGATGAAAAGCAAAGTACAGCAAGAGAATCTGGTGGAGTAAGTTTGGATTATGCAATTCAATGGTCACTTGCACCAGCTGAAGTTTTTGATTTTTTCATTCAGCGCTTTCACGGCGGATTATCCGGCGAAACTTATGACGGCGATAAATACCCTGAATATAAAGGACAACGAATTCCAGGATACTGGGGACAGAAACCATTCTCCGGAAACTATCATTATTTTGGAATCACACTTTTAATATTTGCATTGATTGGAGCTATAACATACAGACGTGATTATTTTGTTTCGGCTCTTACAGTTTTTTCTGGATTTACAATTTTACTTTCATTCGGCGAAGATTTAACGTGGTTGTATAAACTTTTTTATTATTATATTCCGTTTTTTTCAAAATTCCGTGCACCGTCAATGATTGCTAACATAACTTTTATATCTTTGTTAATCTTAGCTGCTTATGGAATCAAGGGCTTTCTTGAGAAGTATTCAATCAATAATTCAAAACAAGTTTTTATAATTCTCGGAGCTGTATTGGTATTTGGACTAGGTGTTTATTTATTTAAAGATTTGTTTTCCTATTTGGGAAAGAATGATTTAAAAGTTTATAAACCCGAAGTAGTTAATATCTTGAAAGAAATGAGGCAAGAATTTCTTGCAGCCGATGCATTGAAAATGATCATAACTGTAATTGTACTTGCTTCTTTTATGACTGCATTTATCTTTAAAAAAATCAGGGCTGATTTATTTGTCATAATTTTATTAGCAATTGTTTTTGTTGAAATATTTTCAGCTAATAAACGAGCTTCAGAAAAAATCGAATTAAATAATGAGGCTTTGGTGGAGGAAAGTGTTTTCAAGGAAAACGATATAACTAATTATCTAAAAAATCAAACAAAAGACGCACGTCTTCTTGTACTTGGACGTGAGTTTCAAAGCAACCATTATTCATATTTTTATCCAACGATTAATGGTTATAGTGCAATAAAAATGCAGACAATACAGGATGCAAATGATTATCTGCTCTTTGGTGCAAACACGTCAGAAAATATCAATTGGAATTTTATTAACATGCTTGGCGGCAGATTTATTATTGCTGATGGAATGATAAACAAACCTTTTCTGACTCCAAAAGCATATCTCAACGACCCGCAGCAGGTTTTATTTGAAAACTCTTCTGCTTTGCCAAAAGCATGGTTCGTTAAAGAAACAAAAACTTTTGGAAGCGAAAAAGAAATAATGATGCAAATGAAAGACACATCATTTTCACCTATGAATACAGCCTTGTTATTAAATCATTATCAAGCAAATAAATTTACCGGTGTTGGCAGTGTAAAACCAATTACAATTTCACCAAACAAAATATTGTT
>PFVB01000103.1 GCA_002790395.1 Ignavibacteriales bacterium CG_4_9_14_3_um_filter_34_10
CTCGGGATCCATTCTTAGGTTATCAGAATAATGACCCGACACAAGGTTATAAAAAGGATTTTGAAGGTTATTTGATTTATAGAAGTCAGGAACCTGAATTTAATGATATAAAAATAGTTACTGATTCAAAAGGTGAACCTAAATTTTGGAAACCGATCGCTCAATTTGATTTGGCTGATGGTATTAAAGGTCCTGATCCAATTGGAATTAATGGTGCAAGATTTTGGCGTGGCAGTGATTCAGGTTTACAGCATTCATTCATTGATGAAGATGTGACTAATGGAGTTAAATATTTTTATGCTTTAGTTTCTTATGATATGGGTGACCCTAATTTTGGTACTCAAGGTCTTGTCCCTTCAGAATGCACAAAAATCATTACTGAAGATTTTTCAGGAGTTTTGAAATTTGTTGATTACAATTGTGCGGTGGTTACTCCAAATGCATCAGCAGCAGGGTATTTGCCTCCTGAAATTGCAGGAGATGTTGATACTTTAACTTCAGGAATTGGTACCGGTAAACTTAATGTATCAATCCTTGATCCATCTGCTATTAAAGAGGGTTCTATTTATAAAGTTGAGTTTGGTTCAACCGGAACTTTCCCTGATTACTTTACAAATTCATATAAAGTTATTTCAACTTACAACAACGTTGCTGATACTCTGTTTACTTTGCCTCAAACTGAAATTGGTTCTAATAAATTCAGCCCACCTTTTGACGGTATGACAATGTCGGTTATTAATGATACTTCTATTTCAATAATTCCTGCTCAAACCGGCTGGTTGATTGGTCAAAGTAATTTGACAATGATTGTTACGAAAGATGTCAGTTCTCCTGTTAAAAGCAAAGCATGGCCAAGTGACTATCATATAATTTGGTATGATCATGAAGTTGCTACTACACCTTTCTTCAAAATTAAGGTGAATTTCAAAGCTGTTAATCTTACAACTCAAGATACTGTTGAGACTGAAGTTTTTGATAAAGACGGAAGCAAGAGTTTGACGATTGGTGATGATATAGTTGTTATTGAACGAGTTGCTGGAAATGATTTCCGATTGACTTGGAGGATTTCATATCTGCAGCCTGCAGGAATTGGTTATCAACCCAAATATCCTCAACCGGGAGATGTTTATCAGATAAATACTAAAAAACAGTTCGCTTCGGGTGATTACTTTCAATTTGTTACGAAATCAGCAACCGTTGACAAATTATTGGCTAAGTCACAAATGAAAGATATTGACGTTGTACCTAATCCATATATTGCTCAGGCACGATGGGAAAAGAGAAATCTTAATGCAACAGGTCGCGGTGAACGAAGGATTGATTTTATTCACCTTCCTGCAACTTGTACAGTAAGAATATTTACCGTTAACGGAAATCTTGTCAAAACATTAGAAAAAGATGGTGGACCTGAAGACGGAACAATTTCATGGAATTTAGTAACAGAAGATGGAATGGACGCTGCGTTCGGCTTATACATTTATCACGTAAAAGCTCCGGGAGTTGGTGAACACATCGGTAAATTCGCATTAATTAAATAAGGAATGATGAACATGAAAAGAATATATATAATTTTATCGATATTAATTCCTTCGCTGATGTTTGGCCAGTTTGTGAAAGATGTCTCAAAGCGAGGAACTACAGCCGCTCCGTTCTTAAATATCAGTCAAGGTGCCCGAGCAACTTCAATGGGCAGTGCTTTTGTTGCTGTCGCTGATGATCCATCTGCAATATTTTGGAATCCTGCTGGTGTAGCACGCCTTCCTCAAAATACAGCAATGTTCGATCATACAAGTTGGATTGCTGATATTGGCTATAATTTTGCGTCTGCCACTTTAAATCTTGGTGATTTTGGTGCAATGGGTGCAAGTTTTATTGCTTCGGACGTCAGCGATATGCGTGTTACTACTGTTGATGAACCAAATGGAACCGGCGAGCGATTTACTGTTTCTGATGTTGCCTTCAGTTTAACCTGGGCTTACAACATTACTGATAATTTTACTATTGGATTCAACCCAAAATTAATTTACCAGAATGTGTGGAAAATGTCGGATTATGGTTTTGCACTTGATATTGGTGTTCTATACAATACTCCATTTGATGGAATTGTTCTTGGAATGGCAATTACTAACTTCGGATCCAAAATGCAATTGCAGGGGACTAATTCGGTCGTTCTTTATGACAGCGATCCTGCAACAACTGGAAACAATGGAAGAATTCCTTCAAATCTTCAGACCGACAAATGGGAATTACCTCTTGGTTTTAAAGTTGGGTTGTCATATCATCCAATAAAATCAGGTGTTCATGATATTCTGTTGGCAATTGATGCTGCACATCCAAATGATAATTATGAATATATAAATGTTGGCGGTGAATATACATTTAACGATATGTTTTCTGTCCGTGGTGGTTATAAAACATTGTTCCTCGAAGATTCGCAGGAATCTTTGACACTTGGTGCCGGACTTAAACAGAATCTGATGGGTAATATTTCAATCAGATTTGATTATGCATGGGAAAAGTTCGGTATACTGAAAAATATTCAGAAATTTTCTGTCGGATTAAATTTCTGATCTTGGTAAAGTTATTTTATGTCGGTCCGTTTAATAAACTGACGGACTGACATAAAAAATATATCCTGTTTTTCGGTTAAGGTTAATTAACTCCGAAAACTATATACAAATCTTAAAAAATGTTCACCAATCTGGAGTTAAAATGAATAAATGTATTTTAATGATGTTGGTCTTTTTATTTGCAGGCAGTTCTTTGTCAGCAAAAAATTATAAAGGAGCTGAATACCGAACGAATGAAGCATTCGTTTATGGACGATTCGAAGCTCGGTTCAAACCTGCGAGAAAGGAAGCTGTTGTTTCTTCATTTTTTACTTATCATGAATTTACATCAGAAACAGGATGGAATGAAATTGATATTGAATTTATTGGGCGGAATGATAATCATGTTCAGTTCAATATTATAACTCCAAATCAGAAATTTCATATACGAAATCAATATCTTGATTTTGATCCTTATCTGGATTTTCATAATTATGCATTCGAATGGACTCCTGACTATTTGGCTTATTTTGTTGACGGAAAAGAAGTTTGGAAAACAACTGATGATTTTGTGAAGACTTTGATATATCCGCAAAAACTTATGATGAATATCTGGAATCCGGTTTATACTAATTGGGTCGGAACCTGGAGCGATAATCTTCTTCCTGCTATTGCTGAATATGATTATATCACTTATTCTTCTTACACTCAGGGAAGCGGTAACTACGGAACAGAAAACAATTTTACTTTACAGTGGAAAGATGATTTAGATAATTTTGATGAAACAAGATGGAGAAAAGCAACTCATACTTTCGGCGGCAATCAGGCTGATTTCATTGTTGAAAATGCTGTTCATAAAAATGGCTCAATGTTTCTCTGTCTAACAGACCCTTATAATCTTGGCTTGCAAGATAAAGTGAAACCCGAACTGCTTTATGCACGTGAAAATTATGACAGTTCGGTAACATGTATGTTCTCGGAAGAGGTTGATTCAGTTTCAGCTTTGAACAAATCTAATTTTATTATTCCGGGTCTGACTGTTTCGGATATTAAATTCCTCGAAGACAGACGCTCTGTAAAATTATTTTTCAGCAATTATGATTTGGGTGTGACATACAATTTAATTGTGAATAATATTACTGATATTGCTTCACCTGCAAACAAAATGAATCTGAAAGCTGTTACTGTTAATAAAATTAATTCTCTCAGTTTTCCCGTTAAAATCAATATTGGCGGAAATGCTTTTGAAGATTATCTGCCCGATCAGGAATGGAGCAATAAAGTTGAATATGGTTATCAAATGGGCGACAGCAAAAAATGGAATCCTGCAATAAATGTAACCGGGACAGATAAACAGGAATTATTCCACACTGAAAGAAAAGGTATGGTTGATTATAAAATCCGCGTACCGAACGGTACTTATAAAATAAAACTTGGCTTTGCAGATAACGGAAATACAGCAGCGGGACAAAGAGCATTCGATATTTATGCAGAAGGAAAATTGATTGCCGAAAATATGGATGTGTTTGCACTGGTCGGAAAAAATTCGGTTTATGAAGTTAATGATGAAGTCTCAGTTCATGATGAAAAAATAGATATTTATTTCTGCGATGATGTTGATAGTGCATTTGTAAATGTTATTGAGATTGAAAAGATGCCAAATTCTGTGGGACAACTAGGTAATGCAGAAAATCTTTTGGATTTCTCGCTTGAACAGAATTACCCGAACCCTTTTAATCCGAGTACGACAATAAGTTTTAAAATTCCTAACAGCACAGAATACTATTCTGTGCTACAAAATGTTACACTGAAAGTTTACGATACACTCGGACGTGAAGTTGCAACTTTAGTAAATGAAAATAAACAACCGGGATTTTATCATTATACATTCTCCACTATACATTATACATTATCATCCGGTGTATATTTTTATACATTACATGCAGGCGATTTTATTGAGACAAAAAAAATGGTATTAATGAAATGAATATAAAGTTAATGCTGATATTATTGACGTTTATTCTCTTTCAAAATAATATTGCTCAAAAAATAGAAGCACCTGAATCGGGTTGTTATCATGCCGCTTTTGTCGGAAGCGATTTACAGAGTACATTCGAACAACTCGCAGGGAAACAGATAGCAATCGAGATGTTTTTTACTGGCTGGCCCTCAAATAAAATTCCTGATTTTCCTCAAGCAAAATGCAACACAATTGTAACAAATGGTGCTGTCCCACATATAACATGGATGTTTGAAGTAACAGGTTCACCTTATCCGCTTGACGCAATTATCAGCGGAAGTTTCGATACCTACATTTCTGGTTACGCAACTCAGGTTAAAAACTGGGGCAAAACTTTGTTTATTCGTCCCGGTCATGAAATGAATGGCGATTGGTACAAATATGGCGGACAGAATAACGGAGGCGGAACATTGAATGGATTTGGCGATCCGAACAAAGCAGATGGACCTGAAAGATTTATTGCTGCATATCGTCATATCGTAGATATTTTCAATAATCTCGGAGTTGCAAATGTGACTTGGGTTTGGTGTCCGAATAATGGCTCTGCACCTGATGCCTCGTGGAATACTTACGATGCTTATTATCCCGGTGATGAATATGTTGATTGGGCCGGAATGGATGGTTATAATTTCGGAACTTCTCAGTCATGGTCAAGCTGGGTTGAATTTTTTAATATATATAATTCTTTTTATCATGCAATGGAAGTTTATAATAAGCCGATTATGATTGGTGAATATGCATCTGTTGAAGATCCGCAGAATGTTAACCGAAAAGCAAATTGGATTACGAATGCATATTTGTACACAAAGGCAGTTTTCCCGAAGATTAAAGCAATTACTTGGTTTCATATTAAAAAATATGAGGGAAATGTTCAAACCGACTGGAGAATTAATTCTTCAACCAATGCACTCAATGCATACAAAACCGCAATTGGTGATTCTTATTTTCTTGGTTCAATTGTGACCGGAATCGAAAAAGAAGAGAATGAAATACCGGAAAAATTTGAATTATTTCCTGCTTATCCGAATCCTTTCAATCCGGGGACAAAAATTTCTTTTCAAATTCCTTATCAGGCATTTGTTACAATGAAAATATTTGATGTGCTTGGAAGGGAAGTTACAACTCTTTTACATGAAGAAAAACCGGCTGGAAAATATCAGGTAACCTTCAGAGCGGAAAATTTATCAAGCGGATTTTATTTCTGTCAGCTTACTGTAAATAACTCAATTAAGACAATGAAATTGGTATTACAAAAATAGTTCAACTAATTACGTGGGATTAAATATGAAAACACATTTTATTACAGCATTAATATTCATAATGTTTTTTTCAGTTAAGGTACAAAGCACAACAGCTGAGAAAGAAGAAAAAGCTGTACTATTTGCAAAGACTATAGTGAATAAAATGACTTTGGAAGAAAAAGTTGGGCAGATGACTCAGGTTACGATTCAGACTTTATCAAAAACACAAGGGACCAAATCTCAGCATCACGAACTGGATTTAGCCAAACTTGAAGAAGCAATTACTAAATATCA
>PFVB01000008.1 GCA_002790395.1 Ignavibacteriales bacterium CG_4_9_14_3_um_filter_34_10
AACCGGACATACACTGCGATTACTTGAACTGCCTTTCGATTACAGCGACCAGGTAAGTTTAATGGTTACAACCAATCAAAAAAGTCAGGATGCAAAATCGGTTACACAAAAAAGATTTGACAGAGTTATCGCAAGAATGAAAGACCCGAATAAATCTATCTTTTCATTTGTGGTTTATCCGGAATCAACTCCGATGATAGAAGCTTACAGGGCAATGCTCGATTTGAAAGAAGCCGGAATTAAAACTCAGTTTGTAGTCGCTAATCAAGTACTCGAACCGGAATACTGCACAAATGAATTCTTCATTAAAAGGAGAAAGATGCATGAAAAATATCTTGGTGAAATTAAAGAAAGATTTCAATTGCCGGTTGTTATTATGCCATTGTTAGAAAAAGAAATCAAAGGTATGCAGATGATTGATAAAGCTGCTACACTATTATTTCCTAATAATGTTTTAGTGAAATGACATAAGGTGTGTTATTACAAGGAACAATAGTGACGAAGCAATCTTTACAAGCAAAACAGATTACGTCGCTCCTGCTTTGTCGGCAGTCGGTTAGTGCATAAAAACTAGAGCAAAAAAATATTATTAATCAAATAATAGGATTATAAATGAGTAAAGAACAAATAATAGTCGAGCAGCAAACCCATGAGCGATTAAACTTTGCTTCTGCTGCTTTAGGCAAAGTAATAGTAAACTCAGAGCAGTATCAGAACTTCATTAAGGCGAGAGATAATTTCCGTGTCAGTGATGAAGCAAAACAAGCATCAATGGAATATAATACAGTGCTGCGCGATTACCAGATGAAGGCAAACTACGGGGGACTTACTTCAGATGATGAAAAGATAAGAGAAGAAGCCCGAAATAAAGCAATGGAGAATAAAGCACTGAGCGAATATTACATCTCCCAGGAAAAACTTATAGGTTTTTATCAGGAACTTAATTCATACTTAAGTGGAAAACTAAAATTTAACTTTGCCACTCTTGCAAAACCTGCAAGTGGTTGCTGCGGTTAATCAGGAAAAGGAGAAATTAAAATGGAAAAACAAGTTGAATATGTTGCAAATAGTTTTATTAGAACGCTTCAATCGGTGCCGGAAGTAATTGATTATTTGGAAGCATTAAGCAATTATAAGAGCGATGAAAAAATTATTAATCTGACCGAAAGATACTATTCCTTATCAGCTGAATTTCAGAAAAAGCAATACGAAGGAACTTTAACTCAAGACGAAATTAATGAAATCAGAACCATTGCATCTCAAATTCAGAATGATCCTCTTAATACTGAATTAACCAAAACACAAAATCAAATAAAAGAAATTTTACAACAATGTAACGTCACTATCAGCCACGAAATATCTATGGATTTTGCAAAGCTTGCTGTACCAGAATCTGGATGCTGCGGTTAGGTTGTTTTTTAAATAAAAAATGGATTCTTGATGAAAAAAAGAATTTTAATATTATGTACCGGCAATAGCTGCCGCAGTCAGATGGCAGAAGGATTCTTGAAATCATTTGATGATAATCTTGAGGTTTATTCTGCTGGAACAAAGCCTGCTGCAAAGGTTAATCCTTTTGCCGTTAAAGCAATGAAAGAAGTTGGAATCGATATAAGTAATGGTAAAGCGGAGAGTGTTGATAAGTATCTTTCACAATCTTTTGATTATGTTATTACAGTTTGTGATAACGCAAAAGAAACCTGTCCGGTTTTTATAGGAGCTGTAAAGTATCGTCTTCACATTGGATTTGATGATCCTGCAGACGCAGTTGGAACAGAAGAAGAGGTGATGCCAGTTTACCGCAGAGTAAGAGATGAAATCAAAAATGAGTTTAAGAAGTTTTTAAAACAAATTGGAAATTGATCGTTGAGAGTTAATTATTGAAATTTTTCTTTCAATATTTAATATTCAATTTATTATCTGAATAGACAAACGTTAATTGATAATTGAAAATTGAGCCTTGAGAATTGATTATTGATAGTTTCTTTTAAGTTAGAGCCAATATTCAATGCTCAACAAACAATGCTCAACATTCAATAGATAGTGCTAAATATTTAAATTTAAATGGAGTAATTATGAGTACAGTTTCTAAAAAATTATCATTCTTCAACAGATACTTAACTCTGTGGATATTTATTGTAATGTTTCTAGGTGTAGCCGCTGGATCAATATATCCAGGCATTGCTGGTTTCTGGGATTCTTTAAGTTCCGGTACAACAAATATTCCAATTGCAATCGGATTAATCTTAATGATGTACCCTCCCCTTGCAAAAGTTAAGTACGAAGAGCTTCCAATAGTTTTTAAAAATGTTAAGTTACTTAGCATATCGTTAGTGCAAAACTGGATTGTTGGACCGCTTGTAATGTTTCTTCTAGCGATAATACTCCTGCCGGATAAACCCGAGATGGCAATGGGAGTTATTCTCGTTGGTTTGGCAAGATGTATTGCGATGGTTTTGGTTTGGAATGATTTGGCTAATGGAGATTCAGAACTTGCTGCGGGACTCGTTGCATTCAATGCAATTTTCCAGGTTTTATTATACTCAGTTTACGCTTACATTTTTATAACAGTTCTCCCTCCATTATTCGGTATGCAGGGCGCATTAGTGGATATTTCCATCTGGGAAATTGCAGTTACAGTTTTAATCTATCTTGGGATTCCTTTTGCCGGTGGAGTTTTAACCCGATTAATTTTAATGAAAACAAGAAGCAAAGAATGGTATCACACAAAATTTATTCCTAAAATTTCTGTGCTTACACCGATTGCTTTGCTGTTCACAATTTTCGTGATGTTCTCACTCAAAGGAGAAAAAATAGTTGAGCTTCCTCTTGATGTTCTAAGAGTTGCTATTCCATATACATTTTACTTTGCCTTTATGTTTTTCGTTACATTCTTCTTTGTTAAAAGGCAAGGAACCTCTTACGAGAAAACAACCACTGTTGCATTTACAGCAGGGAGCAATGATTTTGAATTAGCCATTGCTGTAGCCGTTGCGGTATTTGGGATTAACTCACCGGCAGCATTTGCAACAGTAATTGGTCCTTTGGTAGAAGTGCCGGTATTAATAATGCTTGTGAATGTAGCACTTCGGTTTAAGGAAAAATACTTCAGAAAAGTTGCTTAAAGAGTTTTTAAAGAGAATAGTCTAAGAATAGTTACAAAAATCCAAAAAGGAATAATTAGTCAAGCCTAATTTGTAGCATATTCCCCTTTGTTATATTAATTTCTTTCTGAGCAAGTTTTCCTGTTAAATTCTTATAAAAGATCGTATAGAACCCTTCTTTAAGTTTTATTTTAGCAGCATAATCAAAAACTTCGCCCGACGAAATAATTTTATTGCCTACCTCATCAACTACATAGAATGATGAAAATTGGACTCTGTAAATTCCATCATCATAAACTTGTTTAGCAGGGGTAACTACTTCGACAATTAAAAAATTGTCTTCTTCATAATTTGTTGCGTTGGAACAAATTTGAAATGATGTTATTTGAATAAAAATTGATAATGCTATTTTTTTTATCATAATATTTTCTTTTTATTTGTTTTGAATTGTACAAAAGAAATGTTAAGTAATTATTAACAAATAGTTATTTTATTGTTAAGAAAAGAAAATCTTTAAAGATCTTTATGAAAAAATTACATTTTATTGCCATCATTTTATTTTTTTCATCTTTTTTATCTGCTCAGGAGGTAATAAACCGGGGTAGATTTTCTGGTTATATATTTGGTGATTACTATTATAATGCTGCCAGAGATAATAAAATTACTTCACTTTCAAATGTTGCAAATGGAGGGGCAAAAGATTTAAATGGTTTTCAACTAAGAAGAATTTACTTTACTTATGATTACAATATTTCTGAAAGATTTGCAACCAGATTCCGTTTAGAAGCCGATCAAGCCGCTAATACAAGCAATAATAAAATTGGAGTATTTGTTAAAGACGCCTATCTGCAATGGAAAAATATTTTTAAAGGAAGCGATTTAATTTTTGGTCTTCATCCAACTCCGGCTTTTGAAGTTTCTGAAGGCATTTGGGGAAATAGATTTCTTGAAAAAACTATTATGGATTTAAGAGGCATTGTCTCTTCCCGCGATCTTGCAGTTTCGTTAAAAGGCAGAGTTGATGCTGTGGGAATTTTTAAGTACTGGGTTATGATTGGTAACGGCAGCGGTAATTCACCGGAGACAGATAAATACAAAAGATTCTATGCGCATTTTCAGTATACTCCAATCAAACAATTTACTGCTACACTTTATGCAGATCTAAAAGCCCACCCTAGTATTAAAGATCCAGCGAGCACAACAAATCCACCGGAAACAATTGCGAACAACGATTTGACTTATGCGCTGTTCCTCGGCTACAAAGAAAAAGATGCTTACACATTTGGACTTGAAACTTTCTTGACTTCACGACAAAATGGAATTATAATCGAAACAAATACAGAAGATAAAACCGGAATTGGAATTTCCACTTTCGCTTCATATAACTTCTCAAAAGAAATAGCAGTTGTTGGAAGATATGATTATTACGATCCCAATTCAGATTCTGAAGTTAAAAGTGATTCAAGAAATTATTTCATATTTGGATTAAACTTCAAACCGGATGAAAAAGTTACGATCAGTCCAAATGTTATTATTGAAACTTATGAATCAATTCCAAACCAAAGAAGTATTGATTCATCTGTTACACCAAGAATAACATTCTTTTACATATTTTGACTTTGAAATTCAGTCTAAAACAAAATTTAATGGATTAGATATTTGTTTTCATTATATCCCATAAAAAATTTATCACAAAATATATGTATATGACTTGACACTCATATACTCATAGACTATATTTGTTCAAGACTTTTATAAAATAGATCGGATAGTAAAACAATGTTACGCAGAATAAAAAAAACAAAGGAAGATTTGCAGTCGGAAATTTTATCTGCAATTTGTCATCCAAGCAGAATCAAAATTTTGAAAGCACTTCAAAAACAAGCAATGTGCAATTGTGAAATAATGCCTTTAATCGGGCTTGAGCAATCAAATCTCTCTCGTCATCTCAAAAGTCTTGAAAAGAGTGGAATTCTTGTTTCATGGAAAGAAGGATTGCGAGTGAACTATCATATTGCTGATGAAAGGATTTTTCAGATTCTTGATCTTGCTGAAAAAATTGCTTTAAAAAATATTGAAGTAGCAAAAGAATTAGTCGAAAGTTAAATTTTTTTATTCGGCAATATGATTATGTGCTCATATATTCATAAACAAAAAATTAATTATCATAATTATTTCATTAACAAAACTTTAAAAGGTATTTATGAACTGGAAAGAACAATATAAATCGTTTCTGTGGATACTCGGCTTTTTCGTATTCGCCTACTTTATGCCCATAGAAACAGAAAAATTTAAAAATGCCGTAGTTGATGCTTTTTCACTTGCAAAATGGTACGCACAGGAACATGTTTTGCTTTGTCTTGTACCGGCATTTTTTATTGCTGGAGTAATTGCTGTATTTATTAGTCAAGCCGCTGTAGTAAAATACTTTGGCGGAAAAGCTAAAAAGTGGGTTGCATATTTGGTAGCTTCTGTGTCCGGGACGATTCTTGCTGTTTGCTCGTGCACTGTACTCCCCTTGTTTTCAAGTATTCATAAAAGAGGAGCCGGTCTTGGTCCAGCAATTGCTTTTCTTTATTCAGGACCAGCAATAAATATTTTGGCAATTATTCTAACAGCAAGAATTCTTGGATTTGAACTAGGTGTTGCGAGAGTGATCGGAGCAGTATCATTCAGTGTAATCATTGGTTTGATAATGTCTTTCATCTACCGCAAAGAAGAAAAAGAAAGAGCGGACGCACGGCTTGTAATGCCGGATATTGAAGAACCGCGACCATTATGGCAAACCTCACTACACTTTTTTATTCTTGTTGCAATACTTGTATTTGTTAACTGGGGAAAGCCGGCAGATACAACCGAAGGTTTCTGGTATTTTATGTTTGCTAACAAATGGTTTATCACCGGTTTGTTCGGAATTGGCTTCGCTGTTTCGATGATTTATATCGTTCAAG
>PFVB01000188.1 GCA_002790395.1 Ignavibacteriales bacterium CG_4_9_14_3_um_filter_34_10
AAAGCAATTGTTCAGCCGCAAAATGTATTTGAAATACTTTATCGTGCTGAAGATATTACTTCATTTCATCTTTCCGTTTTAAGATTAAGAGAAGCTGATCTGGTTATTCGTCCGCCGGTAAGACATTTAACCTGGGCTGATTTTGATATGACAAGTGAAATAATAGCAGCAGGTGAACAAGTCGCTAAAGAGAATCTTACCGAAATCAAAAAACTTATTAACCGAAACTCTTATCTTTTTGAGTTTGAGCATTTTATTAGAAAATTTAAATCGCTTAGTTAATTTTGCATTATAGAAAAAATAAAAATTATTAGATCCTTTTTTACTTTTCAAAACACTTTATCAATTAGGAAAAACATGTCACACAATCATTCACATAATCACGGTACTGAAACATCAGAGAAAAATTTATTTATCACGATGGCTCTGAACTTTTTTATAACTATTGCAGAAATAATTGGCGGATTTATCTCCGGTAGTTTGTCTTTAATTTCTGATGCTCTGCATAACTTTAGTGATGGTATCGCAATTATAATCACATACATTGCAATGCGGTTAAGCAAGCGACCAAAAACATCAAAATATACTTTTGGATTGAAGCGTGCTGAAATTCTTGCTGCAATTATTAATGCCAGTACACTCATCATCATTAGTTTTTTTCTTATCAAAGAAGCAATTGATAGATTCTATAATCCATCTCCAATTACCGGAAGCTTGATGTTAATTGTAGCATCATTAGGATTGCTTGCTAACGTTGCAGGAACGCTCTTGCTTAAAAAAGGTTCTGAAGGAAATTTGAATATCAGAGCTGCCTATTTTCATTTATTAAGTGATGCTGTTTCTTCACTTGCTGTTATTATCGGTGCGGTGTTTATAATTTTTTATAAGATTTATTGGATTGATCCGCTTTTAACCGTTCTGATTTCACTCTATATCTTAAAAGAAACGTATGAGATTGTTAAAGAGTCTGTTGAAATTTTGATGATGTCAAATCCTGAAGGAATTGATTTGGAAGCAATAAAAAATATAGTGGAAAAAATTCCGGGAGTTATAAATATTCATCACATTCATTTATGGAAATTAAACGATAACGACACGCACTTTGAAGCGCACATTGAAGTTGAAGATATGGCAGTTAGTAAAACAATAGAAATTCAAAAACAGATTGAACAAAATCTGCACGATAAATATGAAATCAATCATACTACATTGCAATTTGAGTGCGGCGCGTGCGATAAAGTTGGTATTATTAATAATGACTAAACTGTCAAATATGTAAGTTGAATTATTTTATCTAAACTGTTAATAAAAAAAAGGGACGCCGAGAAGCGTCCCAAACAACCACACAGATAGAGAGATATTATTTAAGTAAAGACATTTTCTTTATTGATACAAAATCACCAGCCTGAATTTTGTATAAATAAATGCCTGAAGCTAATCCTTTGGCATTCCAGTTGAGCTCGTATGTCCCTGCTGTTTTAAATTCATTCATCAGTTCTTCAACTTTCTGCCCTAATAAGTTATAAACAACAATGCTAACATTTCTTGATTCAGCGATTGAAAATCTAATCTTTGTTGATGGATTAAAAGGATTAGGATAGTTTTGACCCAGTTCAAAAGAAGCAGGCAAATTATTTAAATTTGTTTCTTCAATAGAACTTATCAAATTGTAATCAGTATTTTGTGGGTCATAATTTGTCCAGCTTGCATCCCATTGTTCTCCGTTTGGATCAAATGCACCTACATAAGTTGTTGCAGTAAAAAATCCATCCAGTAATCTTGAATTTGTAAAACTTGCACCGCTGGCTGCTGGTGAATTTCCTGATGGTACTGCATTTGGCGCTGTTAAATTAAATGCATCCGCCAAACCTAAATCTGCACTTGAAGTGTATGTTCTGTTTCCATATCCAGAATTATTATACCATGAGGAAACATCAAAACCATTTACATCGCTTGTTAATAATTTACCACTTTGTGAACCTGCAAATATCGTATTCCTTATTTGTAAATTATCTCCGGTTGCGCCATCTGCACTTCCCTGTGATTGTATAAACAATCCGGTTGGATATCCTGTTATTATTGAATTATATATCGATGTTAATGTTGACCTTCTTAAATGTGCCCCTCTTTTATAGTTTGGACTATATGCTGTAAAATCAGGTGTTACCAATGGTCCAACCAATGTCATATTTGAAAACAATGGCTGAGTTCGTGGTGTATTTAATGTGCCTGAACCATCGTTATCTGATTCAAATCCATTGCTTCCGCTTATATCGGCTACATTTGGATTTGTAAATGAAACTCCAAATTGTACTTTCCCGTTAAATCCAAAATCTGTATCAAAATTATCATCGACCGGGTGGAAAGAAATTAAATGTTTTGCATTTACTGTGCCTCCAAACCACTCAAAAGAATCATCCCCTGAATGACTTACTTGCACATAATCAATTTCTGTTTGCCTTCCTACTCCACCTATTGTCAATCCATTGATTTCGTTATCAGGCAAAAATGCTATCCCAGGAAATTCTATTCTTACATATTTTATTATTCCTGAGTTATCATCATCATTCGGATTTGCTCCACCTCCCATTATTGTTCCAGTTCCACCTTCTATTGTTGCTGTGCCTCCTGGTACGTTCAATGACGCATTTCCTACTACTATTAATCCTCCCCAGTCGCCTGATGCTTTCTGTCCAACCGGCTGCTGGCTTGTAAATATAATTGGTCTTGCTTTCGTTCCCTGTGCATTTATTTTTGCACCACGATTTATTATCAATGTTCCTTTACTTGATTTTTCACCATATAGTATTGTTCCTGCTTCTATTGTTAGTGTTGCAGGCGGGTTTACGTTTACAAATCCTCTTAGTAAATATTTTTTACTTGAAGACAATGTCATGTCAGAATTTATATCCCCTTCTAATACTTCATCATATGAAGCTATTTGAGCAAAGACAGACACACTGAAAATTAACTGAAATAATAAAAAGTACAACGATTTTTTAAGCATTTAAGCCTCCTAGTTTAGTTTATATGAAATTCCTGCCGATAAACTTGATTCGCGACTATTAAGTCGTGCAAGTTTTGAACCTTGTTTAAATATCTGATCCTGTGATAAAATATCTTTATATGAAAGTTTAATATTCAGAAAATCTGAAATATCTTGAGATAAAGTCAAATCCAATGCATCGCGTGGTTTTTCAATAATATCTTCATCATATGCAGTGGCAACTTCTATTATTCTTTCGCCAATTTTGTTATAAAGAAGTGATATATCCGTTCCTGATGAAATATTCTGATAATAAAGACCAAAATTGAAAACATAAGGTGATTGTCCCTGAAGTGGTCTTCCCTCTCTTGCAACTGTTGTTTCGGAACCTTTTACTGTTACCTCAGATTTAATCCAAGAAGCATTTGCACCAACTGAAAAATCATTAAGCAAATTAGTTAAATATTTCAGTGAAAATCTTCCTTCGATTTCAACACCATAAACTTTTGCATTGTCCGAATTAAGAAATGTCCTTTCTGAACCTAATGAACTGCCCGTTACAACCACTTTTTCAATTGCATCGGTAATTTCCTTATAGAAAAATCCAGCTGATAAAACTTCACCTAAATTAGGAAAAATTTCACCTCTGAAATCAAGATTGTTAATTTTTGCCCGCTTAAGATTTTCATTTCCACGGACAGATGTCTGAGTTGCAAAATCAAAATATGCAAAAGGTGCAAGCTCACGTAATTCCGGACGATTGACTGTTTGACTGAATGATAACCGTAAATTAGAAGACTCACTTAATTTGAAAATCAAATTCATTGCCGGCAGCAAGTCGCCTTTTTCCAATTTAATTTTTATGTCTTTTTGATCAGACAAGTCACGTGATTTAATATTTTGAACTGAATTTTCATATCGAACACCTCCAATCATGCGAAAGTCTCCGCCAAACACTTCAAATGGAATTTCTGCCTGCATATAAGCTGCATAAATATCCTGATCAGCATTATAGTTATTAGTTCCATTTGCATATTCAGCAATGGAAAAACCATTCTTTCTGAAATTTTCTGAATTAAAAATTTCATCCTGAGGAAGTCTCAGCAAATTAAAATCTGTGTATCCGTTACCGGGTGCATTTATAATAACACTTATCAGCCTTGAATTAAATTCCCTATTTGTAGTTTCAAGCAGAGATCCAAATTTAATTTTTGAACTTCCAATTGGTAAAAGAAAATTAGTTGCAAATCCTTTGGTATCTTCATTCATATCAGAATAAAATCTTCCGCCGTTTTTCAGATTTGGTTGAAAACCAAGAACTGCACTGAATGGATCATCTGTTCCCAAATCTCTTGCATAAGTAATTCTGCGATAATCAGGTTCATCTTTTTTTGAAAGTGAATTGCTGAAATTCCAGTCAACTTTTAGTCCGCCCAAACTTTGGAAATAATGTTCGCCGAATACTTGTCCTGAGTAAACTTCTCTTGAAATGAATCTCATCGCAGTCTGATTTTGTTCTGTTCCGGCATCAGAATATTGAGCACCATTCAATACTGAAACTTCATCATCTGAAGAATGACTATAAGTGTTCTTCAGACTTATTTTGTGATTACCATTAAACTTGTAACTGAAGTTAAACAATCCGCCCCAAAGAGTAGAGAATTTGGATTGAGTACCTTTGAATGCAAATCTTTTTTCACCGCTGCCTTCAAATTCATTTCTTTCTATATCATTTAACTCAAAGCCACTTTTATATGATAAGCCTGATACAAACCCGAAATTTTCACCAAGAAGTGTAACCCCGTCTCCAAAGGAAATCATGAAATTATTATTTAACGGAGCTTTTGTACTTGTAGGTTTCCACTCGTTTTTAAATAACCTAGCAAAATTATTTATTTCATCAGCTGAAAATCTTTTAGCATTCAGATTAGCGGGAAATTTAGCGGGAAGCCCTCGTGTCCCGTCATCAATACCAAGGAAATCTTTGCTGCCACCATTATAAGTATTAAAATTTTCAAAACTTGTATTTGATCCATATGAACTACCGACCGAAACTCTCAAAGTTAATTTTGAAGGAAAATCTACTGTATTTACGTTTACAATTCCACCAGCGTAATTTGCCGGTTTATCAGGACTGAAAGATTTATCAATAACTGTGTTTTCAATTAAGTTTGCAGGAAGTAAATCAAATGCAAATGAGCGTTTTTCATTTTCAGTTGATGCCAATGAAGTGTTGTTTAAAAGCGCGCCACTGTATCTCTCACTTGTTCCCCGAACAAATATATACTTACCTTCCATTACTGAAATTCCGGTAACCCTTTTCAAAGCATCGCTTGAAGTTGCATCCGGAGATTTCTTAATTTGTTCAGCACTGAATCCATCACTGATTGAATTTGAATTTTTGCGCTGATTAAGTAAAGCAGCTTCAAATGAATTAACAGCCTTTGCTGCAACGATTACTTCTTCAGTTTCAAATGATTGAATTTTAAGTGAATGTTTGATTGTTGTTGTCTGCCCTGAAACTACTTCAACTTCTGTTATTTTGCTTTTAGAGTAACCAATACTGGAGATAATAAGGTTATATTTACCCGGAGCGACTGACGGAATAGCAAATTTTCCATCCAGATCAGCCGCTGCACCAAGGTTTGTCCCCTCAATTAAGATGTTGCAACCTACAATCCCCTCACCTGTTTCATAATCGGTTATCTGCCCAGCAATTCTTCCATTCTGAGCAAATGCCGGAATTGAAAAAATTAGAAACAGGAAAAGTATTTTTCTGAACAAGGATAATTTCCAAGTAAATGTTAAAAAATTCATTTTTTTCTCTCTCTCTTGTGGTTAAAAATTTACGAAGTAAACCTACTCTTTCAATGTTAACTCAATATTAAGTCAGTGTTAAGAA
>PFVB01000179.1 GCA_002790395.1 Ignavibacteriales bacterium CG_4_9_14_3_um_filter_34_10
ATCATTATTTGTATCAATTTTATATGCACTTAAACGACTGTTATCCACAGCATCAGTAACGTATAATTCATCAAGCAAATTGAAAATATGACCAAATAACTGGAATTCAATTCCCTGCAAATCAAACGGCAAATTATAAGCAAAGTGGAAATCTACTATTCCATAATTTGGAGTTTTCCAGCTTTGTGCTCTGTCAACTACATTTCTGCTGAACGGATCAAATTCAGCATAATGATCAGCAAAATATTTATAATCAATTGAAGCTGATAAACCATCAACAGGGTAGAATGTAGCAGCAATAGCAAATTGTGTTTGTGGCTGGTCACCAACTTTCAAACTTTTGATGTAATAATTATAATCTTTGACATCAATAGTTCCATCAGTTTTGTATGTTTCATATTGTCCGCTGATATCATCAACATATTTCCAGTTACCGAATGAAGCTCCAACATCAAGTCTAATCATTTGAATTGGCTGATAAGCAGCTTCAAGTTCAAATCCTGTATGTCGTGAACTGATACCATTCAAAGTTATCAAACCATCTTGATTATTTTGATCAAAAACTGTGACTGTTGTTGATCTGTCTGACCAGGTTGTATAATAGAAGTTGCCTTTTACATCCAACTTACCGTCTAAACCTTTCCAGTTAGATCCAACTTCAAAATGAACAAATTTTTCGTTCTTCTGATCTTGTACAAATTTGCCGGAGGCATCATTAATAACCTGATCAAATGAAGGAACTTTTGATACATATCCGGTATTGAAATAAACATCCCAAGTAGTTGTTAATCGATAAGAAACACCGCCTTTTACCTGGTAGCCGGCAATGTTATCTGATTCGAGAACCAACTGATTATTTGTGTCATCTACACCATCAAGAACTTTTGTACTGTCTGAACCATCCTGACGGAAGTGATCTGAATATTTATATTTAATAGTTGAAACACCGGCAGTTGCATAAGCAGAGATTTGTCCCATAGTATATTCACCCTGAACATATCCGCCAATCCAATTAACGTCATTAGTATTATAATAATTAAATTTATCTCCAAGAACTAAATTCTTTCCAGAAGGTCCCCAGAAATAACTGCTTTTCTGATTGTAATAATCAGCACCAAGCATATCAACAACATCTCTGTAGTGATCGATTGAAGCAGTTCTCCAGTCTATACCAACTGAAGTTTTGAAATTATCAGAAACTTTATAAAATGCTTTTGAAATTGCACCAATTGTGTACTGATTGTTTCTGCTGCCTCTTAAAATGCCTTTAGCAGCAATTTTTCCGTTTGCATCAACATTTGCAAGGTTGTTCGCAATTGAGGCATCCCAGTCAACTCTACGGCTGTTTGGTAAAGTATAATCATATTTCATTGAACCAATAGTTCCTGTTCCACCGCCATGACCACCTGACCAATAAACAGTGGTGTATAAACTTAAATCTTTCGAAAGAAGTGAATACCAGTTTAAGTTGGCAATTGGTTTATGGAAATAATTTTGTCGTTCATTAATAAAGCTTGGATCATGTCTGTCAGTTGCTTCACCGTCTGAACTGAATAATTTTGTGTACCATTGCTGACCTTTGTAGGAACTGCTTACCTTGTTCCATGTTTGGTTGTAAAGTCTTCCTGATTCTGCTTCAGGGAATTGACTTAAAGCATCAGCATTGTAACCTAGATCTTTTGCTAATGTTTTGCTGTAAGTACCGATGTTTTGTTTATAACTGTTTTGTCCGTGCTGTTGCGGTGCACCAACAAGGTACATTTCCAAACGGTTGCTTTCATTCAAGTTGTATGCGGCTCCAAAATAATAAGCCCATGCATCTGTCCAGGCTTTGTCAATAACGCCATCACCAACTTTTCTTACAACGGCACCACTGAAAGCCCATTTGCCGTCAAGCAAACCTGAATTGGCAGAAAATGTGGATTTTAAAAAACTGCCGCTTCCAAATTCCTGTTTGAATTTAACACCAAATTTTAATGCGGTAGGATCAGTGATAATATTCATTGTACCGCCGATTGAAGGAGTTGCCAAGTTAACAGCACTCAAACCTCTTTGAACCTGAATAGAAGATGTTGCATCTCCAAGTCCATCCCAGTTTGACCAATAAACCCAGCCGTTTTCCATATCATTGATAGGAACACCATTGATCATAATGGCAACGTTTCTTTGATTGAAACCACGTACGCTGATTCTTGCATCGCCCGAACCACCGCCGTTTTCAGTTGAATAAACTGATGGAGTTGTATTCAAAACTAATGGAATATCACGGGAACCTAATTTGAATTCCATTTGTTTTTTATCAACATTTGTAAAAGCTACAGGAGTTTCACGCTCTTTGGCTCTGTCGGCAAGAACTGTTACGGATAGTGAAAACGCTCTTTCCTTCAAAACAAAATTTAATTGTGTATTTGCGTTTAATTTAACGCTCACTTCTTGCGTTTCAAAACCTACATAGCTGCACACAACTGTATAAGTTCCTACATTAGCAGAGACACTGTATTTTCCGTTCTCATCTGATGCTGCACCTATTGTTGTGTTTTTGAGAAATACGTTTGCCCCGATTAGTTTCTCCCCGGTTTCGGAACTTGTAACAACCCCGGATAAACTATATTGGGCAAATAATGTTGAAGATACAAGTATCATCACCATTATTAGTTTGTAAAATTTTGACATAGAACATACCTTTGGTTAATTTTTAAATATATTGATTTAATAGACACTGAATAATAACAACTTTTTATCAATTGCAAAAATTTTTTTGCTTTCTTAACATAAAATTAATATTTGGAATCTTCAGGAAGTTTTTCTTAAATTCAATCTATATTAAAAAAAACTTATTAATAAATTTTGGATTCTGAATTGGACGGTCTCTTAAGTAAATTAAAAAAAATCAGGTTGGTTATTACAGATGTCGATGGCGTTTTGACGGATGGCGGGCTTTACTATACCGAAGATGGAATGGTCATGAAAAGATTTAATGTAAAAGACGGCATGGGAACACTTTTACTCAGGGAGCAAAAAATTAAATGCGGGATTATCTCTACAGACAAATCGAGTATAATTACCAAAAGAGCAGAAAGGCTAAAATTGGATTTTGTTTATACCGAGATTTGGGATAAAAAATCGCAGATGCTCGAACTTTGCAAACAATATGAAATTTCTTCTGATAACGTTGCATTCATCGGTGATGATGTCAATGATTTGGATATCATCAAAAGCGTGGGATTTTCTGCCTGTCCTAGAGATGCCGTTGATAAAGTTGCCGAGATTGTTGATTCCGTTTGCACAAAAAATGGCGGGCAAGGTGCTTTCCGTGAATTTGCAGACTTAATTCTGTCGGCACATAAAAAGTAAATCGTAATTTCCGCTTAAATTTTCAATCATTTTTAATGACTTGGGCTCATTTTTGAAATTTTTTGATTCCCTATTGATATTTTAAAAATTATATCTTAATATAGTGTACATATGTTCACTATATTGAGGAAGAATTGGAATTCAGAAGCGAAAATATTGCGGGCTTTGATCTTGCAGAATACAAAATCAAAAGTGAAAAGAATGAACTTTTGTCAATTCCGGTTATCCATTCCCGTGTCCCTCAAAATGAAAGTGGTGTCGGTTTTGATATTTATAATTACGATATGCTTTTTAATGATGAACAAGTGAAAAAAAATATCCGCGAAGGAAATACAATTGGCTGTTTTTATATTGAATCGCCGGGAATGAGATCTTTGTTGAAAAAACTTTCTTGCGATACTTTTGAGATGTTGACGGCAGCAAGTTCTGTTATTCGTCCCGGAGTTGCCGAAAGCGGAATGATGCAGGAATTTATAGCCCGCCATAAAGATCCGAAACGTCGCAAATATCTTTTGCCCGAAATGGAAAAATATCTTGGCGAAACTTATGGAGTTATGATTTATCAGGAAGATGTAATAAAAATTGCTCATCATATTGCGGGCTTGTCACTCGAAGAAGCTGATTTACTTCGCCGTGCAATGAGCGGAAAAATGCGCTCGCACGATGCGATGGAAAAAATAAAAAAACATTTCTTCACTTCATGCAGGCAAAAAGGAATATCCTATAAAAATTCATTTGAACTTTGGCGGCAAATAGAATCTTTTGCCGGATATGCGTTTTGCAAAGCTCACAGTGCGTCTTTTGCTTTACTTTCTTTTCAGGTTGCTTATCTTAAAGTTCATTTCCCTGCTGAATTTATGGCAAGTGTTTTGAGCAATGGCGGTGGCTATTATTCTGCCGCAGTTTATATTCAGGAAGCAAAACGAATGGGACTGAAAATTTTATTGCCTGATATCAATCAAAGTTCTTTTGAATATTCCGGGAGAGATAAGGAAATAAGAATTGGATTTATGGCAATAAAAAAATTAAACGGAAATACAATTCACAAAATTGAAAAGGAAAGAAAGACTAACGGAATATATATGTCTCTTGCCGACTTTCTTGTGCGGACTCAAACCGGATATGAAGAAACAGCGATACTTATTAAATGCGGTGCGATGGATTGTTTTGATAAAACCAGACCAACATTAATGCGGCTGCTTGATGTTTATATCTCCCGAAGAAAAATTTTATCAGATGAAATTCTCGATCTTTTTATTCACGAATCGTTTTTGCTTGAAAATCTGATTGAGACAAAAACACAATACAGCATTGAAGAAATCTGCACAATTGAATATGAAACATTCGGATATATGGTAACCCGGCATCCGCTTGAATTTTTTAACGATGTATTAAATCAAAAAAATATTATCAAAGCTGCAGAGATGAAAAATTTTAATGGAAGATATGTTAAAATGCTTGGATGGTATATGACATCAAAAAGAATAAAAACAAAAAAGGGCGAGATAATGAAATTCCTTTCGCTTGAGGATTTAACCGGAACGTTTGAAGCAGTGATGTTTCCTGAAGTTTATTCAAAGTTTGCCGAGCAGACTTTCTCAATGGGACCCTACGTAATTGAGGGGAAAATTGATGTTGATGGCGGGAATAATATCATTGTGGAAAAATTAAATGTGCTTTCTGATCGTTATGTAAAATTAGAATTGCAGTTTGACAGTGCCGAAAATCAATACACCGGGGATTCAGAAAAAGTGACTGAAGAGGAGTTTCATATTGCCGCAATGCTGAATACAAAAAAATTAATTCGGGCTTATGCGGTATAACACTTTGTATTTTAAATAAATTAATTATATTTGCACCAAAAGTTTCGGGGTGTGGCTCAGCCCGGTTAGAGCGCTTGGTTCGGGACCAAGAGGTCGGTGGTTCGAATCCACTCACCCCGACGTTATAAAAATTAAAATTTTTTTCACTTGACAACAAGGTTTTATATTCTTACTTTGACACAAATAAAAAAACATCTTTCAACAAATTATGAGGAAAACATGAAAAAATTAACAATATTTTTTACGGTTCTAATTTTTCTTGGATTAACAAGCTCAAATTATGCTCAGTTGGCAAAAAACAGCTGGTCTGTTGGTGCTGGGTTATCATATCCAAGAGCAATTAATTCAGTATCATTACCGGGTGAAGGTTATTATGGTGCCGGTTACATTCAGGTGCAAAGAAATTTTAGCGAGCATGTAGGCTTAAGGTTAAAAGGCAGTTTCTTAACATTAAAAGACAGACTTGCAATTTCAACAAACACTTCAATTTTGGGAAACCTTGATGTGGTTTATTATTTCGTTCCATGTGAAGTTTTATCGCCATATTTCACTTTCGGCGGTGGTTTTGGTTACTCAATGTATGACGGAGCTGTAAAAACCGTGCTTGGCAAAGACAATGATATTGATTATGAAATTGCTCTTGGTTTAGGTGCTGAATATGCAATTAACAATAAATGGAAAGTAAAAGCTGAATTTGGTTTCCATAATATGTCAAACACTTATTTCTTAGGTGCTGATGGCGTTACAAATGGCGGTATTTTTGGTGCTAATACAGCAGCTTATATGGTTGCA
>PFVB01000145.1 GCA_002790395.1 Ignavibacteriales bacterium CG_4_9_14_3_um_filter_34_10
TAAATTGTGTTTCCATCAGCACTTACTTCAAATGTACGAGCAATGTCGGGTGGTCCAACAACAGCATTATCAATATATTGAAGATCAGAACCTAATCTGACAATTGCAGTAGATCCACCGCCAACAACCGGTCCAACAAATATGTTTCCGGCTGCGTCTGTGGAAGGAGCTGTTAATGAAGATAAGACATAATCATAAGGTTCGCCTTTAGCAATTCCTTCGCCTGTTTTGTAATCAATCTTGAAGATCTTGGTTGTACCTGACTGACAATAAAGAATATTGCCAACTTCATCAGTACCCATACCTCGGCAATTTCCCTTCAAAGTATCGACGACAAATCCACCACCTGTTGTAACAACTGTAATCGGTGAAAATGAAGCCTGAGTACCGTCAGGGTTGAAAACAAGAATACCGGCTGTAGGAATAGTATCAGTACCAGTAACCCACTTAATATCTTTGAAGTAAGATGAGACCCAAACTTTACCATCAGGGTCAACAGCTATACCATGAGTGCCGCCTTTATAACTTGTATCAGGGAAAGCACCAAGGTTTTGCCACTGGGCTAAACTCGTTGAAGCGAGAACTGCAACCAGGGCTAATACAGTGAACAGTTTTTTTATCATAGTTCCTCCTTTATGAGTTGAAGATAATTTGTTAGTTAATTTCTACCATAATATGGGGCTCCGGGCTTTTCCATATTAACTTTTATTATTAATTGTTGAGAAGTAATTGTACCTCCAACATTAGTAATTTTTCCGCGGGAATAATACAGATTATTACCATTATCCCATGTGAAATTTATCACAGGCTCTTTTATCAATCCCGGATACCAGCTTGAGAAAGTTCCGTCAGGATGAACAACAACAATAGTTTCTGATGTATTCAAGCCAAGGAACATATCTCCGTCCTGCGACAAAGTTATTGCTGTAATACTCTTGGTTAAAATGTCAAAATTTGCTGAAAAATCAAAATACTTTTCCGGAGTTCCCAACTCATCTTTTGAAACTATCTGCATTCTGTAAACTGCTTTTTCAGTAGAACTTGTAGTCGCAACATATAAATATTCTTTTACGCCATCATTAAATACTCTTAATGAAGTAATGTCTTTTGCAAAATCAAAACCTTTCTTATCTGTCGCGGAGGTAAATCTGTAAATCTTGCCGCCTGTTCCTCCTGTCCAGATATTTTTTTGCGAATCAAAATCGAGATCAACAAATTTTAGAGTGGACTCAGTAGCAGACCATGCAACCGGGGCTGTACCTTCGGAAACTTCAAATACTGCCCGAACATTTCTGACACCGTAAATTTTATTTGATGGTCCTACTTTGAGTGAATTATAAAAAGTCTCTCCGCCTTTAGGAGCAAAATTAGTTAATGTTCCATCGGGAGTGAGTTTCATAATTCCTTTTCCGTTATTATCTGATACTAATGAAAAGAAAATATTATTGTTTGCATCAACAGCAAGCGCATAGGGAAGTTCAAAATCCTTAAAGCCATAAATACTTTGTACAGCAGCTTCCAAAGTATATGGAATTTCATTGCTGAATAATTCCGCACCGAAAACGCCGACTTTAAGTTTTAAGTCTCCAGTAACATCAGGAGCTTTAACAACTAACTCCGTTGATGAAGAACTTAAAATACTTGCCTGTTTCCCGCCGAAATACACATAATTTTTTGAGGCATCAGTTAAAAAGTTTGACCCCTTAATTGTAATTGTTGTCACGCCTGCAAGTGCTATACTGGCAGGGGAAACCTCAGAAATAACCGGAGTATCTCCTTTCGGTTTATCTTCCCATAGACTGGGAGTTAAATCCTCATTGCAAGATGCAAACATAAATAGTATAACCAAACCAAATAAAAAGTTTGCAAATGCTTTAACCGTTTTGTTCTTATAAATTATTTTTTCCATGTTCAACTCATTTTTACAAAATTATAGTTATAATAAAAAATTATTTATGTGCAAATCTTATACTAAATCGATGTACGTCATCAAAGATTGAGTATTTCGAAATAGAATAATCAAGACTAATAATGTAATTATCAAGTTCTTTCTTCAATCCGAACCCCATGCTGAATCCGCCATCATCCTGCGGGAAATTATAACCGCTTCTGAATGAAAATGCATTCATAAAAGTATATTCAGCACCGAAGGCTAATTGTTCTTCAAAATCTCTTGGATTAGTTGCATCAAAAGTAATAAGCAGTGAATGATTATTCCTGAGACTTTCAACAAAATCCATTGCATTGATTGAAGCGCCAATTCTGAATGTTAATGGCAATTGGAAACTTTCTTCAACATATTTTACTTCTTCAGCAAAGTTTCTGACTGACATTCCGATGTTCAAACTCTTGTAACCGGTTTTATAAATCAAACCAAAATCATAAGCCATCACACCAAGGGCAAATTTTTCTTTTTTGTAGCCTGAAGAAGTAAGTGCAACTTTAGCATCACCAATTAAGTTTTGCCTAACATATTTAACGTTAGCACCAATGGCAAACTTTTCGGATAGCATTTTAGCATAACCAATCCCGATAGTATAAGCCGTCGGTTTATACGTCCCTATTTGCAGATATCCTTTTTCATTTTCTGCGCGGATAGTCTCATAAAAACCACCATAATCGGCTGCGACCACTGAAACACCAAGTACACCAAAGTACCCGTCGAAAGGATTTATGGCAATAGTGCCATATAAATAATTAATATCAGCAAGCCATTTAGTATTGCCAAATGAAGCATCTAAACTGCTTTTAATATCTGCCATTCCTGCAGGATTATAAAGCATTGAACTTGACCCGTCAAATACAGATGTAAAGTTGCTGCTCATTCCCGCAATTCTGGCGTCGTTTGATACGCTTAAAAATTTCATTCCTGTTTGTGCAAGTTTTCTTCTTTCCTGTGCATTGGAATTTGAAAACAATGCAACTGCAACAAGAACGATTAAAAATATTTTTATGTAATTTTTCATTTGCATACCTATCAAAATTTATTATCGGATAATTGCAAATTTTTGAAATTCTTTTTTACCGCTTTCTTTCTTACCTTTGCTTGTGTCAGTAACAACCGCAATATAAATTCCACTGACAACTAACTGGTTTGAAGAAGTATTCAGATCCCAAAATTGATCACCGCTACCATCTTTGTGATCAATCTCTTTAATCAATTCTCCTATTTCAGTAAAAATTTGAATCTTGCATTCACCTGGAATATCAAAAAATGCCAATCTATTTTGTCTTGCAGGGAAAAGTAAATTATTTTCATCTGCAGAAATTATGTAAGGATTTGGAACAACCCTAAACTCAGAAAGACTTTTACCAGCAGGTCTTTTCAGGTTTGCAGGATCATAAGTTTGGGTATAAAACTTTCCACTTTTTAGTGCTTTACCGGCAGGAGTTAAAGCTCCGCCATTATTATCTGTAGGATCACCAACAGCTTGAATGAAATAATAATAATCAACACCTCTTGTTAAAGTTGTATCAGCAAATTCAGATTCAGTTGGTAAAGCAGTATAAATTAATCTATATGTACTATCATAAGCACCTTTAGCACGCCAAATTTCAAATGAATTAACTTTTGGTCCATCACCTGAATGTTCCCATTTTAATGTTACTCTGTCACCACCTGAATTTACTTCAAAAAAACTTGGAGGAAGAGGTGGTTGGGCAATAGAAAATTCTGTCCCGCTATTCCAATTTGAAATCACTCTCCTAAAAGTTTTAAACAAAGAATCTCTTCCGGACATTACCCATTCATTCTTTGTTTTGGCGTCAATCTTACCTTGTTTATATTTTCGTCCAATTGTAATGGTGCTATCCCACGTTAAACCGTTTACTGCCTCAGCCCAAACAATTTTAATACTATCACCGTGAGCTAATGTATATGGTCCATAACCATTTGCATTAGAAAATCCGCCCGGAGTACCTAAAGATGGATCACCTGTCGGTTCGGTGAATTTTCCTGCAGGTTCAACAACCCAAGCATGTCTTACCCGGTGTCCTTTTGTCATAACCTCATTATATTCTTTGTCCATTTTTACAGCATTAAAAGCATCATTTCTTGAAGTATAATCCTCATCCGAGCCTTCATAGGAAGTTGTTGATGGCTGGCCCAAATCATCTGATTGATCAGCAGCAGAAACACTTGAATGCAAAGTAACAACCCCAACAAATTGTGCCGCACCCAATCTTCCTACCGTATCATTTGCAGTAATTAATCCGCCTGAAGTATTTGGGACCCAAATCGGGCCGCCCAAATTATCATAAGCAGTAAATGGTGGAAATTTTCCATGCCAGGCATAAGTAGCTCTGAAATTTTCATCAGGTTTGTCGCCATAAATTCCACTTTGACCATCACCGCGAACATCAAGCATTGTATTCATTCCCCAACCGGTTCCATTTCCAATAGTATATCGAGTATTTGCAGAAACCGCCCATCTGTACATCCAATATGCATAAAGGTCTTTCAGAGTACTATTGGGAAGTTCAATTTCGGCATCGTCATCAACATTTCCGGTATTAATAATTGTCACTTCGTTGATAATATAATTGTCGTGATATTCCTGTGCGAACTGATAAATTTTCCTCTTTACAGTTGCACCAAGTTGAGTATTAACTTCATTATAAATCATTCTGTCATAAGGAAGAGTTGGATCGATTTTTTCTATTTCGACAGGAAGTTGAGCTGAAGACAAACCATCAACGGAAACAAACGGTGCTTCAACTCTACTAACCATTTCCCATTTAACAGGAAAGAATTCATTTGTACCACTAACACGGGGACCAACATGAACAACTTTAGAAGGAAACGCTGTTCCTCCAAATTGTGTCGCATCGGTAAAATCTTTTACGCCTATCCATAATGATTTGGCCGCCTGAATATCATTATTTTTATGATTGGCAGGCCATCTCAATCCATATTGCTGAGCAGCAAATAATCCTTCTTCAATTTCACATCCAAATTCCGAATACCAGTTATGCAAAGAACCAACTGCCATCCATTTTGTTTTGCCTTGCGAAAAGAGATCACTTGTCAAACAGCAAAAGGAAAGAATAAGAAGTAAAGTCAGTATTTTATTTAATCTTATTTCAATAACTTTCATTTTATCCTCACCTCTATATTAGAATATTTCCATTGATAATTTCAAGCCGAAGTATATTTGTCTCGGATTTAGGAAAGAGAAAAATGTTTGATTCGGCATATCAATGTATTGTTTATTCTTCAGTACTTTATCCATCTTTCTTTCATCGACTTCAACCCACTGAGACCCGCTGAATTCAAAATACTTCTGTGAATTTCGTTCCCAATAAATTGCACCGTCTTTAATTTGAGTTAATAAAACATTATTGATATCAACTACCGGAACGATTGGCGTAAATTCTCCTTTCAACCTGTAATCACCCGGATTATCGGAGCCGGGAATGTTTACGTAAGAAGAGGAAAGTTTATCACCAATATCCTGCGATAAATGGAGTGACTTCATGTAAGCTTCGTAATCCTTACCATCATAGAATCCATATCTTGATGACATATTTTTAAAGTTGAATACATTTGTTAAGTCAACCAAAAACTCGAGGTTCAGCATATTTGCAACTTTAACACTTTTACTTAACCGCAAGTCTGCACCCCAAACATCATTCCACTGAACATTATATAAAACTCCGGGAATAGATCCGCCGCCTGTCCATGTGAAGTAAAAACCTGAACTCCATGAAGCAAGCAAAGTTAATCTCCAGTCACCCAATGGATAAACACCTGCAAACTCAGGACCAAATTCATACGGTGTAAAGAAACTCATATTTGCTCTTGCATAAGGCCGAGGAACAGGTTTTGATTGTTCGCTGTCTCTTGCTGTTCTTTCATATTCTCTCTGAGCAGCAGGATTTTCATAAGCATAATTAAATTCAAAGTGACCAGTGGAGCGAACATCATAAGTGTAATTCAAAAACCCCTGGATCCAGTCACCTCGGTTTTTGCTTAATGTAATTTCAAAACCTCTGACATCAGCATAG
>PFVB01000026.1:0-8153 GCA_002790395.1 Ignavibacteriales bacterium CG_4_9_14_3_um_filter_34_10
TAGATCTGGGGCTTTTGTTATAGGTACAAATAATCTCTCATCTGTTGCAATAAATTTCTTCATTGATAATAAACAAAAGTATTTCTATACAGAATACCCTGAAGGTGGGCATGCTGTGTGGGCTGAATCTTATAATAACCCTTTGTTGTTCAAATGGTTATTTGCTCAATCAAAAAATATAACTCATGTAAGTGAAAATTATTCATTAAAAGAAAATTCATCTGATTTCAATCTGTTCCAAAATTATCCCAATCCATTCAATCCGGCAACCACTATAAAATTTTACGTTCCGCATAACAAGTTTATTAATTCTTCGACTCAACATGTAACTTTAAAGCTTTACAATCTTCTTGGGCAAGAAGTAGCAACATTATTTGAAGGAGAAAAAGAAGCAGGAGAATATTCTTTTGTATTTTTTTCCGATAATTATCAGTTATCAAGTGGGGTTTATTTATATAAGCTTGATATAGGAAATTTATCAAAAACCAAACATATGGTATTAATCAAATAAATTGTTGATGCTACAGATTTGGCAAGCGGTTTTATATTTGCACATTAAATATCAACAACTTTTTTTTCTACAGGAAAGATAGTTGTTCTTAATTAACTATATATCCGATTATCAAGTCAGCACAATTTGGTAAATAATTTTACTATAATGAGAGTAAATTTTTCCCATTCTCTTTGTAGAATAAATGAACTTTAGTTAAATCAATATAGAAACTGATTTCTGATTCCCTGTCAACACTTTCCATTCCGGATATTTCAGCGATCATTGGCTGCTCTCCGAAAAACAGATGAATCAGCATCTGACTGCCTAATGGTTCAATTAATTCAACTCTGGATTTGAATTCAAAATATCTTCCTGATTCTTCTTTGCGATTGTTCAATAAAATATTTTCAGGACGAATTCCAAGGATTACTTCCTTATTGTTATTTTTTTCATTCCTTATTTGTTCATTCATAATTGGGATATCAATTTTACTTTGCTTGCTGACAAATACAATTGAATCTTTAAAATTTAACTTGCCTTCAATAAAATTCATTGACGGAGTTCCGATAAAACCGGCAACAAATTTATTAACAGGATTTTGATATATCTTCATCGGAGAATCTGTTTGCTTAACTAATCCGGATTCCATAACAACTATTCTGTCACCCATTGTCATTGCTTCGACTTGATCATGAGTAACATAAATTATAGTAGCATTTAATTTTTTATGCAGTTTCGAAATTTCAGCTCTCATCTGAACTCTCAATTTTGCATCCAAATTACTCAGAGGTTCATCAAAAAGGAATACCTTTGGATTTCGAACAATTGCCCTGCCGAGAGCAACCCGTTGTCTTTGTCCGCCTGATAATGATTTTGGTTTTTTTCTTAAACTTTCTGAAAGTCCCAGTATATCCGCAACTTCTTTTACTCTTTTATCAATTTCATCTTTGTTGAATTTTCTTAATTTTAATCCGAAAGCAATATTATCATAAACATTCATGTGAGGATATAAAGCATAATTTTGAAATACCATTGCAATATCACGATCTTTCGGAGATAGTGAATTTACAAGTTTCCCGTCAATGTATAATTCTCCTTCTGATATTTCCTCGAGTCCTGCTATCATTCGCAGTGTTGTAGTTTTCCCGCAGCCGGAAGGTCCGACTAAAACAACAAACTCTTTATCCTTGATTTGAATATTGACATTACTAACTGCTTTTGTTCCGTCATCATAAATCTTGGAAATATTTTTTAACTCAACATACGCCATTTTTCCCTCAGGGTACATTTATATTTTTTTTGATTCCTTTCTTCCATTCATAAAGTGGAATTGTAATCGGAAATGCTGCAATCTTGCAGCCAAATCCGATTAACCGATAAGTAAAAGAGTTTAATGAACTTACTTCTAAAGATTTAAGCAATTCAGTGTTGATTTCAGGATTATATTTTTCAAATAATTTGCTTGTCTTCTTGTTTAATATTTCATTCAACTTATCATAAGAATATTTCATCTTTTCAAATTCTTTATTCTCATCATCTTTTTTCAAAAGAGAATCAGGTAAAACTCTTTTATCAAGAAGTTTGATAAAAGAATATCCTTCGTTAGTTTTTATTGGTCCATACACTTCACCAATGTTTAATTTGACAGCAATTTCACCTATTCCGCCTGCATAATCAGCAACAAAATATCCCCATATACCATTGTTTTTCCTTGTGTTTTCTCTTTCGTTATATCTGCCGGCAATTTCATTAAAATCATTTCCATTCTGAATTTCATCCAATATTTTCTCCGCGACAGAAATATTTTTAGTAAGAATTTCAGCAATATTGACCTGAATCTTTTTTCTTTCTAATTTGTCATCTTTGCTAAGATTATAATTAATATCGGCAGAAGATTTTTTAACTGAATCTGCAATACTCTGCATCATTGATTCTGAATAGTAAAAAGTAATCCATGATTTCAAATATCTTTGTACTGAAGGATGAGAATCATAATTTTTCATTTTCCCGAATTGAACAATTACGCTGCTTTCAATAAAATCTTTTAATGCTGCTTGAAGAATTCCTTTTACTTCATCCGGTTTTCTAATATCAATATTTATTTTTTGGTAAATAAGATAATAAATGAAATCCGTCAACGTGTAAGAATATGAATCCACATTAAATAAAACTGCATTTAATTTCTTGTGCTCAATCGCCTTCATTAATAAATAGTAATCGAATTCATTCAGTTCTGGATTTGAAAGCGAATCTTTTCTGTTCTGTAATTTGGTTTCAAGCACAGTTAATAATTTTTCATTAAAGTGATTCAGAATATTTCCGTTTGCATTTATTGATTTTCCTCCGAGAATATTGTCAATAAATCTTCCGCCAACTTCCCTTCTTCTTCTGTCTGTAATTATAGTTTTCACCTTGTTCTTTGTTTCATCCGTATTTAGTGCAATAGTTGAATCCGCTTCATACCCAATTAACTTAAATATATACCACTGATTTTTAAAATATAAAATCGGAGATATTTCATTTATACCGAGATTAAAAACAATATCCTCAGCATTTTCATCATCAATAGAGCCAAGTGACATTTTAATTGGTTTTGACTGATACTTAAATTCGTTTCTGGAAATCAGTAACGAATCAAAATTCTTCCCTTCATGCACAAGATTATAAATAATTCTGATTTCATTGCTGTCTTTTGATGCAACAACCTTTACATATAAATTCTTATTTATTCTGTTCATTCCCTTTGCTAAATCAAAAGCAGAAAAAGTAACTTTTGATTCAACTTCATTTCTGAATACTTCATCTTTAATGATTAAATTTTTCAGTGCATTTATTGAATTGCCGATAATAGCTGAAGTATCAATTTCTTTTTTTACAGCTTCTGAATACCAAAGTTTTTCAGCGACAAGAGAATATAAAAAGAGTTCTTTCAGTGAATCTATATTTTTTGTAGGATAATTCAGATGAGGCATTAGTTCAAATCTGTTTTTGAATTCCTCGATAGTAATTTTTTCGCTGCCAATTTTTGCAAGTATACTGTCCGATGACTGCGCTGTGTTAAAAGTCGGGAATAAAATCAGGAAACATAAAATTAAACTTATCTTAAAATTCATAGCAATCATTCCTTAACACTGCCCATCATAATTCCTTTAATATAATATTTCTGCAATGCTAGGAAAACTATAATTACCGGCAAAACTGTAATAAGCGAGCCAGCCATCATTAATTCTGGGTCTTTGGAATGTTCAAGCATTAAATTAGATAATGCAACCGGAAGCGTGTACATTGAATCATCTGTAAGCACAATCAAAGGCCATAAGAAATCATTCCATGTCCCAAGAAAAGTAAAGATTGCCAGCGTTGCCAAAACTGGTGTTAATAAAGGTAAAATAATTTTAATATAAATATAGAAGTCATTTGCCCCATCTATTCTTGCCGCTTCTATTAAACTGTTAGGTATAGATAAACAAAATTGTCTGATTAAAAATATTCCGAAAATATTTGCCAATCCGGGAATTATAATTGCCATGTAAGTATTTATAAATCCCATTGACTTAAGCATTAGGAAAAGTGGCAGCATGGTAACTTGTGATGGAATTATCATTGAACTTAACAACACATTAAATAATTTTTCCTTGCCTGAAAATTTGTATTTTGCAAATGCATATCCAGCAAGAGAATTGAACGTAAGCGAAATCACAGTAACTAAAACTGAAAGAAAAAGTGAGTTAAAAAAATTACTCGTTATACTCAACCTTTCAAATAATTTTTGGTACTGAGTTAATGTAAATTCATCAGGAATAAAACGGGGAGGAAAAACACTAGCATGACCATCCTGCATAAATGAAGCTGATATCATCCAGAAAAACGGGAATAAAGTGAGAATTGCAATAACAAATAAAAGTAGATGAATAAAAATCTTTTTCATTTTGAACTCAGATATTTTTGCACTCTGAACTGAATCATAGTTCCGATAAAAATTATAAAGAATAAAACAAAAGCTATTGATGCAGAATAGCCCATATTCCACCAACGAAATCCTTCCTGATACATATATTGTACGATACTAAGTGTTCTGTTCAACGGACCACCTTGAGTCATGACATATGGTTCAGCAAATAATTGGAAATATCCGATCATCGTAATAATGCTGATAAAAATTGTTGTCGGCATTAACATCGGAATGGTAATTGACTTGAATTTCTGCCAGTTGTTAGCTCCTTCAATATTTGCTGCTTCATAAAGTTCTTCGGGAATGTTTTGCAAACCGGCAATAAAAATTATCATGTTGTAACCAAAGTTTTTCCATACAGCCATTAAAACAATTGATGGCAATGCCAAATCCGGATTCCCAAGCCAGTCCACTGATGATATTCCAAAAAGACTAAGAAAATAATTTACAATTCCAAAATTAGGGTGATAAATAAATCGCCATACGATTGCTACAGCTACAAGCGTTGTAACCACAGGCATAAAATATGACAACCTGAACAAAGCCTTAAGTTTTACAATTTTGGAGTTCAAAATTATCGCAGCATACAAAGAAACAAATATTGATAAAGGACCAGCTAATATTACAAACAAGAATGTATTTCCCAATGCAGTCCAGAACAAGTCATCTTTGAACAGTTCTAAATAATTTTTCAATCCGATAAAACGAATTGTAGAAAAATTCCCAAGCGTGTAAATATCAAAGTCAGTAAAACTTATTAAGAAAGCGGCAATAACAGGTATGAAAAAGAATATTGCAATTGCAAGTAATGCAGGAGCCAAGAAGAAAAATGCTATTCCTGATTTATTACCTATCATTTTTTCTCCTTTTCTTATTCTCTAACCATCGGCGTTTTTCAAGAATCTTATCTGCATCTTTATCCAGATTTTTTAATGCTTCATCAACTGTCATTTTCTCACGTGCAGCAAACTCCGCATACTGCTGTAGCTTAGAAAACACAATCTGTTCCCATTCTGGAATTTTTGGCATTGGAGAAACATTCTGAAGCTGCTCATAAAATGCTTTCATATAAACATTTTCTGTGAGTAATTTATTTTCCCATGATTTAATAACCGAAGGCAAGTTATTAGTGGTTGAATAAAATTTCAACTGAACATCAGGACGACTTAAAAATTCAATAAACTTCCAGACTTCTTTTTTGTGTTTTGAACTCCTGAATAATACCAGACTTGAACCACCGGCAAGTGACAAACCGGGATATTCATTTCTATATCCGGGCATCGCTGCCGTAGTCCATTTATCAGCTAAATCACCTTTCATCCAATTTTTGAATTCTGGAATATTCCATGGACCTGAAATGTAAATTGAGATATATCCATCAGCCATTGCCTGATAAACATTAGTTACTTGCATCATTCCAAATGGGGTCAATTTTTCTTTATGAAATTTTATCAGGTAAGAAAATGCTTCTTTAAATCCCTTTGAACTAAAATTTCCCTTTGTATTATTTTCTTTTAGTAATTCAGCACCTGATTGTAAGCCATAAATTATAAAATTACTCCATTCATTTGTGGGAATAAATATGGGATATGATTCATTTCTCTCATTATGCTGTTTTATTTTTCTGCATAGATTATATAATTCATCCCAATTTTTGGGTGGCTGAGTAAAGCCAGCATTTTCAAAAATATCTTTTCTGTAAAACATTACTCTTGTATCAACGTACCATGGAATTCCATAGACTTTGTTATCAATAATATTTGTTTCCCAAATACCTTTGAAAAATTTATCTGGTTTTATCTCATTTGACTTATTAATAAATTCAGATAAATCTTCAATTGCATTTAGTGATACAAACTGAGGAATCCATGTATTTCCCAATTGACACATATCCGGCATATTATCACTTGCAAAAGCTGTTATCAGTTTTTCCTGAGCTGCTGTCCATGGAACCTGCTGTACCTTAATTTTAATGTCAGGGTTTTCCTTTTCAAAAACAGGAATAATCTTAGAAATATTTTCAGCCTCGCTTCCCATCGCCCAAAAACGGATAACATTTTTTGTTTCATGAACTGAATTACATGCAGTAAAAAAAATACTTATGATAAAGACTAAAATAAATTTCTTAATCATTTTAATAAAATCATCTTCTTTGTTTCAGTAAATGAACCGGCTTTCAAAGTGTAAAAATAAATTCCGGAACTAGCATTATTCATTATGAATTTTACATTATAAACACCAGCAGGTTTAGGTTCATTAACTAACGTTGCAACTTCATTTCCTAAAATATCGTAAACTTTAAGAGTGATATTTTGTAACACAGAATAATATTCTCTGCTACTTGGAATTGTAAAACTAATTGTTGTGCTTGGATTGAAAGGATTCGGATAATTCTGTTGCAATACAAAATTATCTAATGAAATTTCATCGTCATTTGCATCTGTGGTTGAGTCAGGAACAAAACCAATAGCATCAAGCATTGGTTGTGTTTCAGGATTTGACATAAACTTTTCCCATAACAATCCGCTTCTGTAATTTTCAATCATGCAAATAATAGGTCCCTGATCAATAGCCAGATAACTGTTCCCAAACCATCCTCTTGTTTCATTGAATGCATCTTTAAAACCATATTCACCCCAGACAGAACTGCCAAATGTTCTGTAAAAATGTTTCAATGCATCCAAAGATTCTTTTGGTGTATATGGCATTGAAGAAATTGCTGCAGTCGGAGCAATTGTACCATTATCATTGAAAGGTTCATGAACAGCATAGCCGTCAGGATCGTCACTAGCTGTCAATCCCCAACATACATCGCTATATCCAGTCCGGCTTTTGGGGTTTGCTATGCAATATGCCCTGTTAATCAGAGAATGATTCCTGTTATTCACGAAATAATTTGTGTATTTATCTTTTTTATTTCGCGGATCAAATCCAAGGAAAGAATAATGAGCAAAAAATAATGGACCACCGTAATCCCAGCCTACATACAAAGGAATTCCATAAAATGATTTGCTATTTTTATAGGAATTGGAACTTGCCCAACCTACATAAAAAAGCACCGGATTTACACTATGTGTCGGAGAGGCTATTGCTAATAAGTATGCAATCATTCCTTCTGATGGACCGATTATTCTCATATTCATTTGCCATGCATAATTTGGAGACCAATGCCAATATAAATATGTGCTGTAAGAATAACGTTTATACCAATCCCATTCAACTCCTTCCCAGATAGATGTAATATTTTGACGAATTTTAATTTCAACTGAATCATCTCCGTCAAAATACTGCCTTGCTGCTAAAAGTCCCTGAATCATAAAACTTGTTTCAATTAAATCACCTCCGTTATCATACTGACTAAAAGGAATAACTTTCCCACTTGTTCCATTTATCCAATGAGGAAAAGCACCGTGAAATTTGTCAGCTTTATTTTTAAGGAAATCTGATATCTTGTAAATTCTTGCGGCTGCCTGATTTCTTGAAATATATCCACGATATGCACCTACTACAATAGACATAACACCAAATCCGGAACCGCCGATTGTACATGTTTCTCCTGAATTGAGCCTTTCTCTTGCAAGCCCGGAAACCGGATGACCATATTCATAAAAATATCTTAATGTCGCCCGCTCAGTCATATCAAGGAATTCATCATCTGTCATTTCATGAGTTGTGATTACCAGACTGTCACTAAGAGGAGATTCATTG
>PFVB01000026.1:8173-10868 GCA_002790395.1 Ignavibacteriales bacterium CG_4_9_14_3_um_filter_34_10
TACCTTGAAATAATATGCCTTACCGATTGATCCAATATAAATAGTTTTATAACTTATATCCTTTGAAACATTTGTAAAAAAAGTATAGATACCATTAACACCGCGATAAATTTTATATCCAGCCAAATCACTTTCAGAATTTTCCCACCAGTCAATATCAATATGTTTTTCATAACCGACACCAACTACATTTTGTGGAGTTGCTGGCGGAGTTATATCCTGTGCTAATGACACAATATTCATAATAAGATAAACAGACAATAACAATAAATTTATTTTCATAAAGTTAATTCCTTTTGTGCGATGCTTTTTATTTTCTTATTTCTTTCAATAACTTTATAAGAAAATGGTTTAATGTCAACCTTATTTGAATCAATCATAAAAGATTTTTTTTCATTGTGATAATTAAGAAAAATAATCAATTCTCTTTCACCATTTTTTAGAACTGAATACTGAATATCCAGGTCTGATATTTTAAGATGATGTTTTATTTTCCCGTCGCTTACAATTCTTCTGATTAACTCCAGATGTTCATCACTTGTATATCCGAATGAAAACCCAAGTGATATAACTGAACCATTTCCTATCGTTTTTTTAATGCCACAAGTTTTGTTGTCTCTTGTAGTAGCTACTGAAACAGCACCATTGTTCGTAAAAATATTTTTTTCATCAGTGTATGTAAATATTTCATCTATTCCAAACGAACTGATTTTATTTGATGATTGATAAGAAAAGGATTCCAAATTCAGTTCCTCCTTTAAGACTGTGCAAGGATTAAGATATAAATCCAATGTCGGTAATGTCGGATAAATAACTAAACTTCCGCCGTTCTTAACATATTCAGCAAGAAATAATTGAGTTCCTGCGTCCATATAATCAGCCGAGGTAACCCAAAGTTGTTTATAATCTTTTAATGCTTCCAAATCACCTCTTTCCAAATCATAAATATCGTAGGCGTAATTAAGAGTTTGCAAACTTCTCAGCAATCCATTAAACAATATTTCTTCCCTAAGAAAACGCGGATCAACTGACAGTCCGATTTTTCTTACATTTAATCTGCTTTCCTTGTTAATTTGTGAAGAAATAAACTCTGTCATGAAATATGGTTTATAAATTGCGACTGCGATATCTGAGTGAATTTCATTATTCAAAAGAACAGATTCATACTTTTTGATAAACCGGTTTACTTTTTTTACTGAACTATAAAGTTTTGTAGATGATGAATCAGCAAGAAGCGGAGTTTGGTAATAAAATGTTTTTCCGTAATATCCTTTGTTTTCAGGATTAACGCCTTGCGAAAACATATAATAGTTAAATCCTTTCATTCCATGAGCGAGAGATGCGAAATAGAAAGTTTCTAAATCATTTGCATCACATTTCACATGATGTTCTCTGGTTCCAGCCTGAAATTCAGCAGCCCAAACCGGTGCATGTGGCTGCAGCCCTGATAATACTTTATTGCACGCCAAATCTGAATGAGCATTCCTGAATGAAATAAATTCCGGTATATGATCAAGTCCAAAAACAATATCGCTTTTATCATTCATTAATCCGGAGTACAGTGTTGCCAGCATCGGTAATTCTGCAGCATTTCCATAAATCCAACCAGGTATGTTATGTGTAAGCTGAATGTCAATATCAAAAGATTTTATTTTTTGCTGAAGATTCATTAAATATAACTTAATGTAATTTCTGAAGAACAAGTGAAAATCAAAATAAAATCTGTATTGCCCTTTGTTTTCAATACTATTTTGCGGAAGATTAATCTCGTCAATTGATTTATAATTTGTATTATACAAAAAATTGATTTTCTCTATTAATGAATATTTCTCTTTTAGAAATTCTCTGAATAACCTGACAACAGAATCATTGTAATCAATTTTCCCTGAAAGCCACTGAAAAACACCAACTTCATTGCAAACTTGCATCATAATTATCGGACCGCCATTTTTCTCCTGATAGTTTGATATAATAGGCATAACGTTGTCGTACCAATTATTTGAATAATGCATAAATTCATCAGAAAGATAAGACATCAAATCCTGAGAAATTACAGTCCCGTCATAATTAAGTGCATGAGTTTCTTTTTTAGCTTTCTGAATAAACCATTGCGGAATTCCGTGACCTTCGTATTCAGCCAAAATATAAGGTCCAGGTTTTACAATTAAATCCAATCCGACTTTTTTACAAAGTTTAATATACTTTACTAAATTTCTTGCCGGATTTGTTTTACCGGTAAAATCATATTTCCCTTCTTCATACTCGTGCCAGTCCCATGGAATATAGGTAGAAGTAGTATTGGCTCCGCTTTGTTTCAAAAGCATCAAATGTTTTTCCCATAATTTTGGAGCTACACGGAAATAGTGTATTTCACCTGAAATTAAAAAATAAGGTTTACCATTTTTTTCAAAATTATTTGACGAAATACCTAAAGACATTTTTTCTCCACCAATAAAAGTCAGTTCAATAAAAAATTTCTATTAATGCAGGAACAGTATTAACTAAAATTTTATCTGAGGTAAAGTTTGATTGCAGATTCCCGTTAATTAAAACTTTTTTAGGAGTTTGTGAATCATTGAAATTTTTTATCCATATTCCCTTTGAAGGAATTTCAACATTCCCTGAAATGTTAAACAGATATTTTCCGTTTTCCTTTTTAACTGAATATGATATTTCACCAAATTTAGTCGGCATA
>PFVB01000026.1:10974-22817 GCA_002790395.1 Ignavibacteriales bacterium CG_4_9_14_3_um_filter_34_10
TTATAAAATCAGAACCAACCCATGTGTGAGGCATATCTCCGATAAATCCTGCAAAGCGCTCATCCTTCCAAACAACTTCTGCCCAGTGATTCCATTCTTTTGGTCTCTGATCTTTCAAGAAAAAATCAATCAGTTCAAAAGCTCTTTGTGGCTGATTCAATAAAATAAATGAGCCAATTGTCCTTACTTCATATGGCGTATAATTAACCCAGTCAATCTTGTTGTCTCTTCTTTTAGAAAAATAATCAAAATATTTGTTAAAAGTATTCTGTAGATATTTTTCAGGAAGTTTATCCTGAATATTTGTTGGATATAAAGCAATTGAAGTTGAAGTAGCATCAAAATCTCCAAGTTCAGCACAACCGGGTATATAATCAATTCCTTTGTATTTTATAGCAACAGAAATTGATTTCAACAGATTATTTTCAAATTTATCTTTGATGTTTTTAATTCTGTAATATTCTTCGGTATTGTTTAACAACCTCTCAATTTCAGCAGCATCTTTTAATCCACGCAAAGTAAAAAAATCATCCCAGTATGAATGCATTGGTTTTGCAGAATACCCCTCATGACTAATAGATTCAGGCATAATTCCATATAATGCTCTCAGGCTATCATTCCCTATAATAAAATAATTATTAGTTCTCTGGTCAATAAGTTCTTTTATATAATTAACTGTATTTATAATCTTCGAATTATACTTTTTCAGAAAGTCTAAATCTTTTGTAAAGTCGTAATATTGTTTGAGCAAAAACAAGTATTCACCATGACTGTCATTTTCCGGAACCGGGTCAGGACCACGTCTGTCAACAACACAAGGAACTTTTCCGTTCTCAAAAAGATTATCAGAATACCATTCAATAAATTCTTTTACTTCATTTGTGATTCCCGATTTAAGCAATGCTGCCGAAGTCAATGAACCATCACGAATCCATGATCTTTCATATGATCTTGAACCGGGTTGAATTCCATAATTATCACGGTTAATTAATATGTATCCAAGATTTGAGCGATAAGTATTTACTAACTTTTCTGCGTCGGCAGGCAAATCGAATTTTATATAGTTGATTTTTTTGATCCATTCTTTTTTAGTTGAGTCAAATAACTCATCTGCCGCATTCAAATTCTTTTTTTCATCATCTGATAGGATATACTTTGAATTATGAAAAGGCACTGCTAAAACAATTTCCTTTGATTCTCCTGAACGCAAATAAAAATCATAAGAAACAACAGCCGATCCAAGTTTATTTTTATCAGAAATATTTTGTTTTAACGGGAAATTACCTTCGGCCAATATTTCCGGAATATTTCCTTCGCTGAATGTTATGGCACCTGCATTCTGAAAAGGTGATAAAAAATATATTTTCTTGTCATCAACACTGATTTCGTTTTTCCTGATATCTATTTGTAAAATTTTCGATACTCCACCTTCAATATTCAGCCATTGATAATATGGATTAACCTGAAAAGGACGAACAAGCAGATTTAATTTACCTTCTTTAATATAATTGCTTTTATTTGTCAGCTTGTATTTACAAAACAATACTGATTTTTTGTTTGCTTCACCGTTTGCAAATGCAGTAATATCTAATTGCAGATTATCTTTAATCCATTTCACATTTGGAATAGGCAAATATTTATCTTCAAGTGATTGTTCTCTTTTTACATCATTCCATGTAACAAGCTTTTTATCAATATAAAGCATAGGCTCAAGCGAAAACTTCTGTTTATCAACTTCAACCATTCCATCTTCATTAATCAATGCTTCTCTGCTATCAGAGTTTACACCAACAATTGTCCAGTATGATTTTTCTTCATTAAAATATCTTGGAAAGAAACCTCTTGGAAATTCTTTTGCAACATTAATAAAAAACCGGTTCAGATTTTCTGTCGCTTCTGGTCTCAATATTTCAATCGACTTAATTCCATAAAATTCAGACTGTTTCTGAGTCAATGCTAATCTAATGTAGCGCGATTCAATATCTTTCAAGCGAATGAAACTTTTTGAGCTTACATTTTCTGAAACTTCATAAATTTTTTCCCAACTAATATTATCATCAGAAACGAACAAAGAAAATGCTTTTGCAAAATTTTTATCATCCCAGATAATTTTCAGTCCGCCAATTTCCTGATGAAATTTCAGATCAATATTAATTTTACTTTCAACTTTGTCACTTAGCCATTTTGTATTGTCATTGCTGTCCAAAATATTCCCGGCAGAAAATTTATTTGAAATTTCATGACTACTAAAAATTTGAGGTGATTCAGTATTTCCACCAAGTTTTGGTAACTCTTTGAATTCAAGTTCATCAAGTTCAATCCACCCGCTTCCACCAACATAGGAAGCAATCGTAAATTCAATTCTTGAAAATTTTTTGAATGATTTATCCTGAATCGGACCCCATGCAAAATTTATATGTCTTTTTTTAACAATAAATTTTGTCCACTCGGTTGGAAATTCATAATTGCGGTTATTCATCCACCAAACATTTTCACCGCTTTCATCCAGAAATTTTATTTCAAGATTATTAGCCGGTGAACTTGCTCTCAGATAAAAACTAAATTCATAATTTTCGGGAAGTGTAAGCGAAAGCATTTTCTGAATTCCGCCATATCCGCTTCCTTTTTTAAAATTATATTCAAAATGAACAGCGTTATTTTTTATTCCGTTTACGTTATAAACCGAAGTTTCAACTCCATCACTGCTGAAAATCTTCCATTCATTTGAGTTTCCGAAATCCTCAATTACTTTTTTTTGAGAAAATATACTCACTGCAAAAAAAAAGAACACTATAACCATCTTCAGATAAAATTTCATTTTATATTAATCTAATTTTGAGTAAAACCTAATTTCTTTAATCCTTTTTGAATTAATGGATCTTTCATAAAATAATCCCATACTAAACCGCTGCGAAAATTTTCAATCATAATAACTATCGGTCCCTGATCTATACCGATATATTCAGGATTAAACCAATTTAATGTTGGATTAAAAGCATCCAGCAGACCATATTCCGACCATAAACCATTTTTGCTATACTTACTATGTATGTTCATCAAAGTAGGGATACAAATTTCAGGTGCAAAAACAATTGAGCCTGCAACAGCTGTTGGTGTAAGAGTTCCGTCATCAAAAAAAACATTTTTATTTCCGCTTGTGCCTCTGCCAGCATATCCTAAAAATTTTCTATCGCCATAATTAAACTTTTCGCCGGGACCATCACATGCTGAAATTCCCCAGCAAAGTGAGTCATACCCCTTCCATTTATTCGGATTTTGAATTGCATATTCTCTCTGAGTCAAAACAGCTCTTCTTGAATTTTCAAAGTAATCAATCCCCTTTTCTTTCATATACTTATCCTGCATACTGCGAAAATCAATAAACATATGCGAATACTGATGACCAAACATAGGTGGGAAAATTACATGAGCCAAACCATTATAAGGTTCATCCCATTCATAAGAATCAATCCATGGACGATACGCATCTTTTGCATTTTCTAAGTTTCCTCCTGCTGCCAGAATATATAATATTATGGCTTCATTATATCCAACCCATCCCATATTGTGCAAACCTTTATCAGGAATCCAACCCATTGAAATTGAATTATTGTACTTATCATTTGTTTTCATTGCAAAAAAATTCCAGTCAAGTCTTTCAATAATTGCATCCGCATTTGCTCTGATATTATTTTCAACTTCATTGTTCAGATTAAAATATTGGCGAGCAAAAATTATTCCTGCAATTAACCAACCTGTATCAACTGTTGATAATTCACAATGATAATCTCTTTTGCCTGTTTTCATATTGAGGAAGTGGTAATAGAAACCTTTATATCCGGTTGCAGAAGTAACGCTGTCTTGTCTTGAATTCAGGAAAAAATCAATAATGACATTTACCATTTTCGCAGCTTCTTCCCTTGTAATCCAATTTCTTTCTGCTCCAACAGCATAGGAGGGAATTGCAAAACCAACAGCAGCAATACTTGCAGCAGACCAGCTTGCAGTTCTGTCTTTCACCAATCCGTTTTCAGGATTTATCTCATGCAAAAAATATTTAAATGCATTACGCTGAACAGAATCAATAAATTCTTCCTGAGCAACTGATAATTGGTAATCAATCTTTCCCTTTGAAGCAAATTTAATATCCGATTGTGCCTGACAATCTGCAAACAAAAATGCAAGTAATAATGCAGCTACAATTTTCAAAATAACTCCTCGTTATTTAATTCCAAGTCCCACTGTAATTCTGTGAGTTGAGCTAAGAAGACCATAATTTGCATAAGCATAATCAAATTTCACTGTGTAAGAATTTGCAAAACTTGTTTTTACGCCTCCGCCCAAAACCAAACCTCCTTCAGCATCTTTCAAAAACAAATTTCTGTATCCGCCTCTCAGAGTAATTACATCGAATAAATTCAGCTCTGTGCCCAAAGCTACTGACTGATAATTATCATTCTGATGAATAGCATCAACAGCAATTACCAACTTTGTATTGTTCATAATCTCAAAGGGATAAGAAATTCCGGCTCTGAAAATTGTTGGTAACGCAAATTTATCAGTTCGTAATTCAGCAGGTAACTGATCATTATCACCATATTTGTCTGGGTCAAAATCATAATCGAGGAATAAATCTCTTCCGTCATAGCCAGCCCTCGGACCAAAATTAGACATACTTGCACCAAGACTTAATCCATTTTCCGAAGTCTGATACTGAACTCCAAAGTTCATACCGAATGTTGAAAGACTGCTATGCCATATAGATTCACTTATGTAATTCAATTGAACACCTACTGATACTCTGTCAGTAAGCATCAAGCCATAACCCAATCCAAACGCAAAATTTTTAACTGAAAATCTTTCCCCTGTCCCAAGCGGATGTTCAACAGTACGCACATCCATTTCACCTGAGTTTAACATTGTACCGGTCAATAAAAATGTACCGACATTCTCAACAGATAAACCGGCTGCAAAATAGTTATAACTGATATCAGCTAACCATTTATTATAAGTAAATTCTATTTGAACTTGATTCAGTTTTCCGAGACTTGCCGGATTATAAAATGCGGAAGAAACATCTCCGCTGAGAGATGCGCCGGCACTTCCAATGCCGACAATTCGTGCACTTGGTTCAATTTTAAGAAACTGTCCGATTGTCGTACCTGTTTTACTTTGTGCAGAAATATTTACAAACAAGAAAAGATTAATTAAAAATAATTTTACTATTATATTTTTCAATTTCATTTTATCACCTGCTATTTTATTACAGCAAATTTGCCGACATATTTACCTGTGCTCTTTCCGTCAACATGAAAGATGTATAAACCGGGAGCGATTTCAAGTTTGTCTTTATTTCTCAGATTCCATTCAATAACACCTTCGTTAATATTCCCGCTATGTTCAAGTGTCTGAACCAATTCGCCATTAATTGTAAAAATTTTAATAACACATTCATTAGGAAGATTTCTGAATTCAATTTTTCTTTCTCCTCTTCCCGATACAGCAAACCTTTGTGGTTCAAAACTTGCAGCTCCGACATAAGGATTAGGAACAACATATGGTTTTTTATTAAACTCATCTTTTGATAATTGTTCATTAACACTTTGGGCTATTGTATTGAAAGTAAATTTATCCTCTTTCATAAAAGGTAATTTAACTTTAATTTTATAAACATCACCGTTTGTAGGAGGGATTACTTCTTCTCCGTTCAGTCCGGTTGTATCAACTTCAATTCTCCATGTTGGTTTAAATGCAGTTGGATTAGAGGAAGGTGCTGTGAGAATTTCTATATAATCTTTATGAACAACTGGCAAACCCAAAGTTGAGTTCCCGCTTCTGAATCTGAATTTGAGTTTTGATTTTTCACCAAGCGGTGAAATTGCATATACGCGGAACTTAACAGGGCGTGCTGGAGCTCCAATTGTCGCAACTGATGTATCAACAAAACTATCTGTAAACTCAACATTAATATCATTCGGGAATCCGATTCTTCGGTAAGAAATCGGATAACCAGCCGAAAGCCTTACCTTAAGCGGAACATTTGTTGATGAAGTCTTTTCGAGTTTTGTGTTTGCTGAATCAATTGCTACTGATTTTGCAGTCTTCATAATTGGCAATATTCCTGCACCGGCTGGACCTGTTCCCAAGCCTTCTAAATCTTCTCCGAAAATGAACAGAGTATCATTATCTGTTTCATCAACCAACTGATAATATTTTGCACGAACACTGTCTTCATGACTAATAAAATCAATTCTCATTGTATGATTTGAGGGAACTAATTTAGAATTAAGAACCTGCAAATCGATTGTACCGATACCTTGTCCCTGACTATGCACTAAATTATTTGTCAATGCACTTTGATAACCGGTAACCTCTTTATTTGGATAAACTTCCACAACATTTTTTGGAAGAATTGTACCGCCTCTTAAAGTCTGGCTAACAGTAATAGCATTCTCCGAAGGATAAATATATGCCGAATCAATTCCCGTATCATATGCGCATACAGCATAAAAATATCTTTGACCATTTATCACAGTTGTATCTCTGAATGAATGAGACAAACCTGTGTCTTCACCAAGAAAATACGCTATCCCCTCAACAGTCGTATTTGAAAAACCAGCAATATTATTTTTCAAGTCAAATTGTGCAATAGGTTTTCCGTTTCCCAAAGGTCTGCTGCCTATGCCTGTTACGATTACCTGAGGATCCAAAAAGTTTGGATCGGTGCTTCTGTATATTTTATAGCCTTCAAAATCATTTTTATTTGAGATAGGATCAAAAGTTCGCTCGGCTGCATTATCCCAGGTAAGTTGAACATATCCATCACCTGAACAAGCATTCAGAGTTGGCAATGGAGGTGGAACAGCAAAAAGATAATTTGCTTTATAAATTTGCTGAACAATCTGAGTTGTACTTCTTAACTCTCTTAAATTTTGTCCGAATCCCATTGCAAGCGAAAATCTTTCTGTCTTACCGGCATCAAGAATAAACGGACCTGAAGCAAATAAAAATCCGATATTATAATTCAGAACGAGCGGCTGATCGAAAGGGGCACTCGAATTGAAAAAATTATATAATTGTTCGGGCCATTTTTTACCATCATCAAAAAACACTATTTGATCAACAACTGTTGACGAATTACCAGCACCGGCTTTTATCCGATTCATCTTAAAGCCAGTTAAACCAATTTGATCTGATTCATCAATATCTGTCTTATCAAAAAATGATTCACCATAAGTCGGCATACCATCATCTTCACCACTATCATGCGTTCCAAAAACACCATCTGCACCAGTATCATAAAATTCAGCAACCCAGTCTAAATCCTCATCGCCTGTCCACCAAACTCCGGCAATATATGCAGGTCTTTTATCTACTGGTCCTAAGAGTGATTCAAATTTTGTAACATCATAATGAGATTCAACATAATTTCTGATTGCAGCCTGACCAATAATCTGAGTTCCGGCACCTCCCTCACGTCTTTCATCAACCATTCCGTCATCATCATTATCTTTTAAGTCAAACTGATTTCCGGGCGTTTCCATATAAGAATAACCAAGATAACCTGTTTTTCCTTTAAATCCATTTCCATTTTTATCCCATGTATAAACCAAATTCAATCCGGCTTCTTTATCATAGAATGCATTGTCATCATCAGACTCCGCAACACCATCTTTACTTATAGCAGAACCACCGACCCCTGAATCCATATACAAGCCAAAAATTATATTATTGTCATAGTTGGTAGTACTTTCATTCGTAATATCATAGTGGAAGAAAATCACATATCCAGCTTGGGGATTAGCCCACTGAAAGCCTCTTTGTTCTACCCTCAGACCCAAACCTCTTCTTGTATTATCCCTTTCATCCGGATAATATGACCATGCATCATAAAAATTATCATCATAAACGCAATAACTTTCCTGATCTGCTTTTGGAGCTTTACCAAAGTAACCATTCCACGAACCTTTCCAGCCGGGATCGTCAACATCATTTAATTTGTCATACCATTCATCGGGCCAGGTTCTTGAATCGTTACTCATTGCAATTGATCTTGCAGCATTAATTGCAGGGTCAATCTGAAAATATCCGAACCGTGGTTCAAATCGCATAGTCTTATTTGTAAATGGACTTGTTCCTTGTCTTTCACGATAACCGGTTTCCATTATATAGGCTTTTGAACCTGACTTTTGAGTGATTTCAGATAAAACAAATGGCGTGGTTCCATCGCTGTAATTCTCACCGGAGCCTTTGGGAATCTCAACAGAATGGAATATGCTTAAATCAACATTTAATGGATCTTTAGGGTAATCTCCAACCATACCGAAATTGTAAAACAAAGTTCGGACACTGTTAGCATCGTGAGTTCCCTGTCTTTCAGCATCTATATTCCCACGCCATTCAGGAGGAACAACTGGATGTAATGTCTGCGAAAACAAAACATTACTTAAAAGAAATAATATTATAACAGTAATTTTTAATTGATTATTTTTTTTATTCATTCTCATTTACTCCTAAATGAAATTCCAAATTCTATTTTTCTTGGTTCATAAAATCTTGATGGGTCATATAATGTAGCTCTGCTTGCTTCAGGTGTCAATGTATAATCAGGACTGCCTGTAGAGTTAAAAACAAATCCATTGACGAAATGATTATTAAGAACATTTATAATTCTTGCAAAAACACTGAAGTTGATAAAATTAAAATCAAAATATTTTTCTGCACGCAAATCAAGAAGAACAAAAGGCTCTTTGACACCGGAATTTGTTTCAAGTAAAGCACCAAATCCTGAGCCAATCTCAGGTGTATAAGGTTGCCCGCTTCCATATCTGAAAATTGCACTTACAGAAAAATTATTTGGCACTGAATAAACAGAACTGATATTTAATGTATGTCTCTGATCCCAACCAAAAGGAATATCTCGTGGACGTGGATCCTGTCCGCTTGCAGCTCTGTTGGAAGTCTCACGTGGGTCACTTGAGTTACCCTGGGCAAACTGCAAAGTATAATCAAGACTTGTATTAAAGTAACCTACATTTCTTTGAAAAATTGATAATGTTGCACCATATACACTGCCAAAATCAACATTTGTAAATTTTCCATATTCGGCTGCAGTGTAAGTGCTGACAAATTCCACTCCGAGTAAATCGCGGATGTCCTTATAAAAAAAAGCAAGTTGAACTCCCAGAAAATCTGCAACTGCCTGCTTGAAACCAAATTCATACTGAATTGTCAGTTCAGGATTTAAATCGGGATTCCCCATAACTCCATAACTGATTCCACCTGCCTGTAATTGGTCGAGCAGACTATAATCCGAATTACTATACAATAAATTAAGCGAAGGCAATTGATAAAAATGCCCGTAAGAAAAATATACAGACGATGAAACTGTGAGCGGAAAACTTAAACCAAGTCGTGGTGCAAGAGCATATTTCGCTTTTGTATCAATAAGTTTAGATTCTGGCGCACCAACAATTGTATTAGCCGGATTAGCTAAATCACTTGGCATTTGCGACGCAGCATCAAAATATTCAAAACGTAAACCAGCCCTTAGAATCAGATCACCAATTTCTATTCTGTCCTGTAAATATGATGAAAATTGTTTCGGATAATAAGTTTTTAATCCAGGTAAACGAGGAAACTGATAAACTGGTTTAAGTACTTCAACACCATCAATATTTGTAGTAACAAAAAATCCCGGTGCACCAAACGTAATTTTTGATGATTGTCCTTCAATTCCAATTTCAATTAAATTAGATTTATCAAATTGCCATGTAAAATCGCCTTTAATAACAAATGAATTTGTCTCTTGCTTGAATCGTCCTAAATCAACGCCCTGAATTACCGCACCATCTTTATAATTTGCATCAGATTTTGGCTGTCCCGCTTTTAAGTATGCTGAATCCAACAAGTCTTTGAAAACGTAACTTGTGTAATTAAAATAGTTCTGCCTGAAATTTAATTTATAAAACATCATATCACTTAAAGTATGAGTCATGGCAATTCCGTGAGAAACAGAATTTGAATAATTTTTCGGAGTTCCGTCAGGATTTAATCTGAATCCATGATTATAATATTTTCGCTCAGAATTGTTTGCAGTTAACTGGTAATTGAATTGTAAATTATTAAGCGACTGATTTGTTAATTTTGCCTGCACGCTCCATTCGTCAGTATTGTTCATCGGAACTAACTTATTATCACCGGTTGGATTAAAAATTTTTTTCTCAAAATCATTTTCATCAAAAGAAGTAAACACTCTTTTACCAAATAGCCAACTTTCATTATAATATTTTCTGCCGTTAATAAAAAAAGTGGTTTGCGGCAAACCCGTTGGACCACTTAATGATGCCTGATAATTTTGAATTGATAAAGGATTATAATCTGAATTATTCGGATAACGTTTATTTGTTGTCAGATAATCTCCAAAATAAGTTTCACCGGAAAATTCAAATTTTTCTCTGCCTGTTTTCAAAATAGCATTTACAACACCAGACATTGCCTGCCCATACTTTGCATCAAAAGTACCACTAATAACCTGCACTTCTTCAATCATTGATTTATCTATTTCAAGAATCGAAGAATTGTTGTAAGGATTAATAACAGAAACTCCGTCAATCTGATATTGAACTTCACCAATTCTTCCACCCCTAAAATGTCCGTCAACAACACCGGCTTGCAAATTTACAATCTCATTCAAACTCTGAACCGGTAAACTTTGAATTTCATCTTTATTAATCGAAGCTACACTGCTTGTCTGATTAAATTCGATCAAAGGTTTTTTTGCAATAATGACGACTTCTTCGCCGGTAATAGATTCAGGCTCCAAATCAACATTTATTACTTTTGTCTGATCAGCAGAAATACGAACATTTTCAATTACATAAGTTTTGTATCCGATGAATCTTACTTTTAATTTATATGTACCTGCTCGAATATTTAATATTGTATATCTTCCTTCAAAATCAGATGCTGCACCAATATTGGTTCCATCTACAAAAACATTTGCACCTACCAAAGGCTGATTATTCTCATCCCTTATAGTACCGGTCAATTTACCGGAAACCTGAGCGAGCATTGCATTATAACCAAAAATTAGGCACAAAAATAAAATCAAACCAACGCGACTTTTCATGATTACTCCTTAGAAAATACTAAAAAAAATAGCGGAGAGATTTACTCTCCGCTATAAAACACAACATTATTTCAATAATAACATTTTACCTACGTTGCTTATATCAGAATTATTTTTATTTACACCGTTTAATATTATTCGGTAGAAATAAACACCAGAAGCCAATCTTGAAGCATTGAAGTTATATTCAAAAATGCCAGCTTTTTGAGTATTTATCTTTTCAGACAAAATTCTTTCACCAATTGCATTAAAGAACTCAAGTGTAACTTCCCCAGCTTCCGGAACGACATATTTGATTTTTGTAGAAGGATTAAAAGGATTAGGATAATTTCCAATAATCTGAAGTTTATCCGGAATCAAAGCAGTGTTTTCTTCTTCAACTCCTACAACAAGAACACTTGGATCCAAAACTATCCATGCAGCAGCAGGGCCCCAGTCACTTTCTCTGAATGCCCATGTTCTCGTTCCGTAATCTGCCAATGGATCATCAAACGAATCACCATCTGCTAACATTACTCCACCAAACAATAACTTGTCACCTAAATCTGCCGGATATCCCAATCCTTGTAAATCTAATTTTATTTCTATCTGATATCCTTCATCTACATCACTGTTATTTCCTACTGTTGTCGCTCCCTTCAGACTTACTGCCCATTCTGCATATCCTGAATCTGCCAATGTCTTTAAGTATTCTTCTGCTATTGGTATTCCT
>PFVB01000118.1 GCA_002790395.1 Ignavibacteriales bacterium CG_4_9_14_3_um_filter_34_10
GGAGTTTTGATAACAGGCAGTTGATTTTTCAAAGCGACTGGGATAAGATTAATTCGCAGGGCTGTGACCAGATATTTAAAATGAATGTTGACGGAAGTGAATTGCCGAACGGTGAAAAATATCAGCTTGTTTCGACCGGAAAAGGCAGGACTACATGTTCATATTTTTTGAAAGACGACAGAATTATTTTTGCATCTACACATGCTAAAAATGAAAAATGTCCGGAAACAGTTTCTTTTAAAGACAGTAGATATGTCTGGTCAATTTATGATTCGTATGATATTTATATTGCAAACAGTGACGGTTCAAATCTGAAACCATTAATCAAAGGAAAAGGTTATGATGCCGAAGCAACCGTTTCTCCAGATGGTAAGTATATCGTTTTCACTTCGACCAGATCGGGCGATTTGGAGTTGTGGCGCTATGAAATCAAAACCAAAAAGTATAAACAACTGACAAAAACACTTGGCTATGACGGTGGCGCTTTCTTTTCTCATGATTCAAAAAAAATTGTTTGGCGGGCAAGCAGACCAAAAGGCGAAGAAGCGATTCAATACAAAAAATTACTTGCAGAAGGATTAGTTGAGCCGAAAGAACTGAATATTTTCATTTCAGATATTGATGGCAAAAATGTAAAACAGGTTACAAATCTTCAGGGTGCGAACTGGGCTCCGTTTTTTCATCCGAGCGGAGAGAAGATTTTATTTTGCTCAAATCATCATTCATTAAAAAATGGCGGAAGATTATTTGATATTTTTATGATAAATACGGATGGCTCCAATCTCGAACAGATAACAAACAGCGACACTTTCGATGCTTTCCCGATGTTTTCATATGATGGGAAAAAACTGGTTTTTGCTTCCAACAGGCTTCCAAATCGGGCTCAAACGAGAGACACAAATATTTTTATTGCAGATTGGATTGAAGAACCGGAAGCGGTTGATTTTAATTTTTTGACAATTGATAACTGATTTCAAATCTGATGAGAGAATTTGAAAAAAAATGGATAAGAAAAATTGAGAAGGAACTGCTGAAAAAATTTCCGGAAGAATTTATCGTAATCAGCGATACAAGAATTATTGAACTACCACAGAAGGCTTTGCTGATCGGCTCTGAATTTTTCGGTAATTATGAAGTCGTTGACTCAGAAGGGAATTGTGTTTTTAGTTTTGATAATATTTATAAAGCCAAATATGTTTTATATGCAAACCGCTTCAAGCCAAAATTAATCCATATTCCAAATGATGAAAAGAAAATTGTTTCGGCTGTGAAAGAATATGAAAGACTTCTCGATTCAATTCTGAGAGAAATTGAGAGAGATTTCAAGACAGAATTTCCTGAATCAAAATTTTTCATGCGAACTTCAGCAAATATTTTTCTTGCCTTAAATCTGCAGCGGTATTGATTTGATAGAACTTAGCAATAATATTTTTAATTATCTCGAGAATCATTTTGGAAAGAAATTTGCCGAGAATTATAAAGAGTATGTTGCTTCTGACTTTAAAAATTACATCAGAATTTCTGGCGACATTAATCAGCAAAACAAAATAGCAGAGATTCTTTCAAATGTTGGCATTAGTTTGAGCCCTGTAAATTCAGTCCCAAATGCGTATTCAGTTGAAAGCGGTGCGGATAAAATAGGAAAAACTTTAGAGCATGTACTCGGCAAATATTATATTCAAAGTCTGTCATCAATGATTCCGTCTCTTGTTATTTCACCAAACGAAAATGATTTTGTTCTTGATATGTGTGCAGCGCCTGGTTCGAAATCAACTCAAATATCCGGGTTGATGAATAACAAAGGAACTTTTTATGCAAATGAATCAAGCGGGCAGCGAATAAAAAGTCTTGTTTTTAATATTGACAAAACAAATATTGTAAACGTTGGTGTTCTTCAGTTTTACGGCGAAATGCTCAGTAAATATTTCCATAGTTACTTCGATAAAATTTTAGTTGATGCGCCGTGCAGCGGATTGGGAATCGTTCAGAAAAAAGGAGAAGTAAGTAACTGGTGGAATGAAAATCAGGTGATGAAACTTGTTGAATCGCAATGGAAACTTCTTGTCGGGGCAATAAAATCAGTCAAGGTTGGCGGAGAGATAATTTATTCTACGTGCACGATGACAATTGAAGAAAATGAATTGCTGCTGAATAAAATTCTTGAAAAGTATCCTGTAGAACTTGAAGAAATTGAGCTTCCGGTTAATTCGCATCCTGCATTTACAAAATATGAAAATACAAATCTGAATCCCGCATTGGAAAAAGCAAAGCGGATTATTCCGTGGGAAATAAATTCCGAAGGTTTTTTTATAGCGAAACTCCGGAAAATTTCTGACATCGCTCCGTCAGATTATGCTATCATCCGTGATAAAGGGATTAAACTTTCTACATCATCCGATAGAACAATTTCAAAATACATTAACGACATTAACGATAAATTTGGAATTCCGACAGATGTATTGAACGGATATAAATACATCCTTAAAGGGAATGACATTTTCTTTGTTGATGAAAACTGGCAGACAATAAATCCAAATTTGTTTACGCGAATCGGAACTCATTTCGGATCAGTTGATAAATACGGGAATTGTATTCTTCATTCACTTGCGGCACAGTTATTTGAAAATCATATTGAAAAAAACAAAGTGGAATTGACTGAGGCTAAAGATTTCGAAACTTATATGAGCGGCGGAATTATAAAATCAATTGTGGGACAAGGACAGAAAGTTGTAACTTTTAACGGCTATTTAATCGGGACTGCAGTGGCTTCTAAAGAGGGATTGAAGAGTCAGTTTCCGCGTGCTATGAGAATGCAGAAAGTCATTTATTGATTTTAACTTTTGAGAAAAATTTCACTTTACTTCTTATTTGCAATAATTAAATAATTGTTTGCCGATTTATTCAAGCTAATCAAAGTTTTTTTCTGGCAAAAATTTTGCAAATAAAAGGCTTTATGTGATTTTAGAAAATGAGGATAAAATGTCATTAGAAAACAAAAGTCAGTTGGATGAAAAGATTAATTTGAAGGAAGATTTTACAACCACCGGTTTTGATGAATGGAAAAATTTGGTTGTTGCGGAATTAAAAGGTGTCGATTTTCAAAAGAAGATGTTCACCAAAACTTATGAAGGGATTACACTCAAACCAATTTACACAAAGACTGATTTTGAGAATAATCCTTTTATTAATGAATTTCCCGGAATGGTGAATTATGTCCGCGGAGGAAATTCTGCAGGGTATTTGTCAAATGGCTGGCTGATATGTCAGGAAACAAAAATCTCTGACCCGAAAAAGTTCAATGAAGTTTTGAAATCTGATCTTGAAAAAGGACGGAATGCAATTCACTTCAGCACTGATTCATATAATTATGACGAAAGCAACCCGAGAATCAATTCACTCGAAGATTTTGAGAATGCTTTTTGCGGAATTGATTTAACAAAATATCCTTTGCTGGCAAACTGCGGAGAATCAAATTTCCCGATGTTCATTTTGCTCAAGGAATATGCGACTAAAAACAATATTGATATGAAAATGATGACCGGCGGATTTTTGGCTTCTCCGTTTTCTGAGTTATTAAAAAATGGTTCACTTCATAAATCAACCGACGAAATATTTGAAGAAATTTCGCAAACGATTCTTTGGTGCAGTAAAAATGGAATAAGCTTGCGAACGATCGCAATTGATTCAACCATTCTGAATAATTCCGGTGCAACTGCAGTGCAGGAACTAGCATTCGTTCTCGCTTCAGGAGTTGAATTCATCAATAATTTACTTGACCGGAAAGTGGATATAAATCTAATTGTAAAGAACATTGTGGTTTCTTTCGGTGTTGGCTCAAATTATTTTCTTGAAATTGCCAAATTCCGTGCAGCAAGATTTCTTTGGTCAAAATTGCTTGAGGTGTTTAATGCTGATGAAGAATCGCGGAAACTTTTTATTAATGCGAGGACAACAAAATCGAATCAGACAATTTATGACCCGCATGTGAATATCCTTCGCACAACCACAGAAGCGTTTTCGGCAATTGTTGGAGGCGTTGATAGTTTGCATACAAATCGTTTTGATGAAATATTTTCTGACGAAAATGAATTTGCCGGAAGAATTGCAAGAAACACACAGATAATATTAAAGGAAGAAGCTCATCTTGATAAAGTTATTGACCCGGCAGGAGGTTCTTATTTTGTTGAATCACTGACAAAAGAAATTGCAGAAGCGGCGTGGAAAGAATTCCAGTTAATTCAGTCTAAAGGCGGGTTGTTGGAATGTATTAAAAGCGGTTACATTCAGGATTCGGTTTCTGCGGTTGCAGAACAAAAATCAAAAGATGTAAAAACCCGGAAACAGGTGATTGTCGGAAGTAATATGTACGCCAATCCGAAAGAATCGCGTGAATTAATAACCGAAATAGAAATTACATCCAATCAGAATCCAGCAATAAATATTTCAAAAAAGAATCATGAAAATCTTATTACTAAAATTCAATTGATGAATAAAAATGAAATTATTGAACATGGTGAAATTTTTAAAGATGGTTTAACAATTGAAGAATTTGTTTCTGCATCCGATAAAAGTTCAAAACAGGAATTTGAAATCAAAACTTTGGCGAACTTTAGACCTGCAGAATTATTTGAAGAACTGAGAATTCAGTCAGAGAAATACAAGAAAAAAACTGGTGCAAAACCAAAAGTTTATTTGATTAACATGGGTTCGGTAAAGCAATTTAAAGCACGTGCTGATTTTTCGCGGGCATTTTTTGAAACAGGCGGATTCGATGTGATTTATCCAAATGGATTTACAGAAGCTGAAGAAGCGGCAGAAAAATTTCATCAGTCGGGTTCCAAAATTGCTGTTATCTGCTCAACAGATGAAAATTATCCGTCGGTCGTTCCTTCGGTATTATCTGCAATTGGTGATAAAAAGAATTTGATGTTTATTCTTGCCGGCTATCCGAAAGATCAGATTGATTTACTGAAGCAAGCAGGAATTGATGATTTTATTTTTCTTGGCTGCAATGCTTATGATTTAATGAAGAAGATTTATTCATTTATTGAAAAAGAATTTTAATGGGTGCTGAAATGAAAAAGACAGATTTTACAAATATCAAATTAGATTATAACGGCAATAAAGTCAGTTATTCAGACTGGAAAAGAAAATTTGAGGAAGTGACCGGAAAAAATCCAGAAGAAGTTTTATGGGAAACAATGGAAAAAATAAATGTCAAACCTTTATTCACTAATGATGACATAAAAGATTTTGAGCATTTAGATTATTTATCAGGAATTCCTCCGTTTCTTCGCGGTCCTTATGGAAGTATGTATGTGGTTCGTCCGTGGACTGTTCGTCAGTATGCAGGCTTTTCTACAGCAGAAGAAAGCAACGCATTTTACCGCCGCAATCTTGCACAAGGTCAGAGGGGATTGTCAGTTGCTTTCGATTTAGCTACTCATCGCGGATATGATTCTGATCATCCGCGTGTTTTAGGTGATGTCGGAAAAGCCGGTGTCGCTATTGATTCTGTTGAAGATATGAAAATTTTATTCGATAAAATTCCGCTTGATAAAATGTCAGTTTCAATGACGATGAACGGAGCGGTTCTACCTATACTCGCCTTTTACATTGTTGCTGCTGAAGAACAAGGTGTTAAACCGGAACAGCTTTCGGGAACCATTCAGAATGATATACTAAAAGAATACATGGTACGGAACACTTATATTTATCCGCCAAAAATGTCAATGAAAATTATTGCTGATATTTTCAAATTTACCTCGCAGAA
>PFVB01000122.1 GCA_002790395.1 Ignavibacteriales bacterium CG_4_9_14_3_um_filter_34_10
AATTACATCTTTTTAGATTCGACTCAGAAATTCTTATATATAGTTTTATAGTCTGTTTCCCATCCCGATAAAATCTCCAGATTCTTATCAATTTCATTATTTGTATAAATTGACAAGTTATGCCTTCTCCCTTTCATTTTTCTCATCATGATTAATATTGCTTTCATCTACCACAAATGCAAGGTCTTTTGCTTCATTCTGATGTTTTGCAACAACCGAATCACCTTCTTTAATTCTTGCAAGAAGCATTTCTTCGGCAAGCGGATCTTCAAGGTATTTCTGAATCGCACGCTTCAATGGTCTTGCTCCGAATTTCTGGTCAAACCCTTTTTCTGCAAGGAATTCTTCTGCATCTTCATTCAACTTTAATGTTATTTTATTATTGCTGAGATTTATCAATAACTCCCTCATTTCAATAGCAATGATTTTTTTGATGTCCTCTTTTTCAAGATTTCTGAAAACTATAGCGTCATCAATTCGATTAAGAAATTCGGGATTGAACAGATGTTTCATTGCATCTTCAACTGTATTTTTCAAATTCGAATATTTGTCTATCGAAGAGTCTCCGCCAAAACCAAATCCCCCTGATTCTTTAATTTCTTTTGTTCCAACATTCGAAGTCATAATGATAATTGTGTTTTTGAAATCAACTTTTCTTCCCAGACTGTCAGTCAAAACTCCATCATCTAAAACTTGTAGCAAAATATTGAAAACATCAGGATGAGCTTTCTCAATTTCATCAAAAAGCACAACTGAATAGGGTTTCCTTCGCACTCTCTCTGTTAACTGTCCACCTTCTTCGTAACCGACATATCCCGGAGGTGCACCTACCAATCTTGAAAGAGAATACTTTTCCATATATTCACTCATATCAATCCTGATTAATGCATCTTCTGAATCAAACAAATATTTTGCAATAACTTTTGCTAGTTCGGTTTTTCCAACACCTGTTGGTCCCAGAAAGATAAAACTTCCGATTGGTTTATTAATTCTTTTCAATCCTGCACGTGTACGCCTGATTGCTTTACAAAGTTTCCCAACTGCTTCATCTTGTCCAACAATTTTAGATTTTATTGAATCTTCCATTTTGAGTAATTTTTCTGTCTCAGCTTGTGCAACACGATTTACAGGAATGTTTGTCATCATAGAAACAACCGTAGCAATATCTTCTTCTGAAACATCAAAAATCATGTCCTTTGTTTTCTCTTCCCATTCTCGTTTTGCTAATTCAAGATCCGATTGCAATCTTCGCTCTTGATCACGAAGCGTTGCAGCTTCTTCGTAATCTTGTCTTTTTACAACATCAACTTTTTGTTTTTTCACACCTTCAATTTGTTCTTCAAGTTTGAGAACTTCATCAGAAACTGTATAATTATTCATGTGTACTCGGGATCCCGCTTCATCAAGAACATCGATTGCCTTATCAGGAAGATAACGATCTGTGATGTACCTGTCGCTCAATTTTACTGCTGAAATAATTGCTTCTTTTGAATACTTCACAAAATGATGCTCTTCATATTTGAATTTAATATTTTCCAAAATCTCGATTGTTTCTTGAACTGAGGGCGGTTCGACCATAACTTTTTGAAAACGTCTGTCTAAAGCTCCATCCGTTTCGATGTATTTACGATACTCATCAAGAGTAGTTGCACCAATACATTGAATATCGCCTCGTGCAAGTGCGGGCTTAAACATATTAGAAGCATCAAGAGAACCTGAAGCTCCTCCTGCACCAACAATTGTATGAAGTTCATCAATAAACAAAATAACATCATCAGCTTTTTCCAATTCAGTCATTAAGGCTTTCATTCTTTCTTCAAATTGGCCGCGATATTTTGTACCGGCAACTAAGCCTGCTAAATCGAGCGTTACAACTCGTTTATCCTGTAAAATTCTTGGAACTTTGCGATTAATAATTTTTAATGCAAGTCCTTCGGCAATTGCAGTTTTCCCCACTCCGGGTTCGCCGATTAAAACAGGATTATTTTTTTTCCTTCTACTCAAAACTTGTGCAACTCTTTCAATTTCTTTTTCTCTCCCAATTACTGGGTCGAGCTTTCCGTCAATAGCAAACTTGGTCAAATCCCTTCCAAAATTATCTAAAACAGGAGTTTTAGTTTTTTCCGGTTTTTTAGGTTGTGGCGGTAACGTAGGAATTGACTTATCCTCTGATTTACTCGATAATATATCGTTTAATTCCAGTTTTGCAGTTTCATAAGTTATGTGAAACTGATGCAAAATTTGAGTGGCAATATTATCTTCATCACGAAGTAAAGAAAGTAAAATATGCTCGGTTCCAATGACATCCGATTTTGCAATCTTCGATTCAATGCTGCTTATTTTTAAAACCCTTTCAGCTTGTTTCGTTAATGGTAAATTTCCAATAGTTATTGTCCCGCCTGTTGTACGCACTGTATCTTCAACTGCTTTTTTGAGTTTCAGTAAATCAACTTCAAGATTTCTTAAAATTCTTAAGGCAACGCCCTGTCCTTCTCTGATAATTCCAAGAAGCAAATGTTCAGTCCCAATATAATCATGTCCAAGTCGAAGTGCTTCTTCTCGACTCATTCTTATAACAACTTGACTTCTTTCTGAAAAATTTTCGTCCATTTTATTCCTTTGTTTATTTGATTAAACAAATTTATTGCGTATTTCGTTTCTTAAATATAATTAGATATCTCAGCCTTTTCAATCCTGTATTATTTGTTTTGATTGATAAATTCGGAAATTTTATCTACCACAAAATGAATTTGCTCATCAGATAATTCAGGATAAATTGGAACAGCCAAACACGTACCTGCAACCTCTTCAGATACCGGAAAATCTCCATTTTTATAACTTAAATAATTAAAGCATTCCTGCTGGTGAAACGGGACAGGATAATAGATTTCGGTAGCAATTTCATTTTTTGTCAAAAACTCTCGAAGTTCATCTCTTTTCTCAACTCGAATTACATACTGATTGAAAATATGATAGTTTCTCATCGATTCACTGACTTCATCAGGTTTATAAATCGCTTTTGGTAAAAGAACCATATTATTTTGATCGAATTGTGTTTTACCCGGAACTTCCGAAAGTTTTGCATCAATAAAAAGTTTTGTGTAAAGTTCTGCATTCCTTCTTCTTGCATCAGACCATGAATTCAAATGTGGGAGTTTTACACTTATCACTGCTGCTTGCAGAGTATCAAGTCTGAAATTGCCACCTAAAACTTTATGATAATATTTGGGTTTAGCCCCATGAACACGCTTAATTATTAATTTTTCAGCCAGATCATCATCGTTTGTAACAACTAACCCGCCATCGCCGAAACAACCAAGATTTTTACTTGGGAAAAAAGAGTAGCAACCGATATGACCAATTGTCCCAACAGGTTTCCCGTCTTTATAAACTGCACTTATTGCTTGAGCACCGTCTTCAATCACAATTAAATTATGTTTTTTTGCAAGATCCATAATGGGCTGCATATCGGCACTTTGACCAAATAAATGCACGGGCATTATAGCTTTTGTTTTTGAAGTGATATTTTTTTCAATTTGATTTACATCAATGTTGAATGTTAATGGATCACAATCAACGAGAACAGGTTTTGCATTCAATCTTGCAACTACTCCGGCAGTGGCAAAAAACGAAAATGTAGGCATAATTACTTCATCATCGGGCTGAATATCAATTGCCATCAATGCGAGCAAAAGCGCATCTGTTCCTGATGAAACTCCAATTGCGTGTTTGCAGCCTAAAAATTGCTCCATTTCCCTTTCCATTCTTGCTAATTCAGGTCCCATAATAAAATATTGCGATTCACTAACTTTTAATACTGCTTCATCAAGTTCTTTCTTCAAAGAGTGATATTGTGGTTTTAAGTCTAATAGTGGTACTTTCATTTTAATTCCTCAGTTTGCTAAATATTTATTCATAATTGAAACAATCCGCTGACTTGCTTTTCCGTCCCATAATTCAGGAATTGCTCCATGTTTGATTTTCCCATTTAAAACTTCCAAAGCCGTCTTTTCAGCTTTTTCCAAATCATTACCTAAAAGTTGATTTGTACCAACATCAACAGTGACAGGTCTTTCTGTAGAATTTCGAAGAGTTATACACTGAACTCCCAAAAAAGTTGACTCTTCCTGAATTCCGCCGCTGTCAGTAATAATTAACTCAGAATATTTGATCAAATTTATAAAGTCCAAATATCCAATTGGCTCTGTAAGAATAATGTTTTTTGAAAGAGTTTCAATTACTCCAAAATCTCCCCAATTCTTTTTTGTCCGCGGATGAACCGGAAAAACTACTTTTCTTTCATCGCCAATTCTGTTCAACAATTTGATTAGTTTTTCTGTCTGTAAAGCATCATCAACGTTGCTTGGTCGATGCAAAGTTACCAGGACAAATTTATTTTTCGTCAATCCAAGATTCTCACAAAGAGAGGAAGATTCTGACTTTTTAATAAAATTATTCAAACTATCAATCATTACATTTCCAACAAAAAATATTTTATCCGCAGGAATGCCTTCATTGGCTAAATTAACCAAACCGCTTTTTTCAGTTACAAAAAGTAAATCCGAAATTGAATCTGTAAGCACTCTATTTACTTCTTCCGGCATTTCTCTGTCGAAACTTCGTAAACCTGCTTCCACATGTGCAGTTTTAATATGCAATTTTGAAGCAGTAAGTGTGCATGCAATAGTTGAATTAACATCACCGACCACAATTACGAGGTCTGGTCTTTCAGCAAGCAGCACCTTCTCGAACTCAATCATTATTTTTCCGGTTTGCTCGGCATGCGACCCGCCGCCAATTCCAAGATAAAAATCAGGCTTTGGAAGTTCTAATTCTTCGAAAAATATTTTTGACATTTTCTCGTCATAATGTTGCCCGGTATGACAAATTTCATGTTCAATATTTTTATATTTTTGAAATTCACGATACAACGGTGCAACTTTCATGAAATTGGGTCTTGCACCAACCACAGAGATAACTTTTTTCATAATTTTCCAAGAGTTAAAGAATCCGACTATTTTTTAAACCGAAACACAACCTGTTCGCGTTTTTTATATTCTTCTGCATTACCTAATAATGTTTTTTGAAGTTTATTTCCGGTCATTTGATTTTGAATAAACTCATTAAATGATTTTTTCTTTATAAAAGCCGATTTATCGATATCAAATCGCTCTGTTTCGGCAACATTTTTATTGTCCTTTAACCGAATTTCTTCTTTCAGTTTTTGAATTTTTTCTTCATTCAGTTGGCTGCTTTCCTTAAAATTGGAAACGACGGGTTTATTAAAAGCATTGATTTTATTTGATTTATCTTCAGAGAAATTTCGAATAGAATTATTCTTGACGCCCGGAAACAAGTTATCTGCTTCATCATCAATAAATGAATCATCAAGAGCAAAAATTGCTTTTGCATAAACTTTGTCGTTTTGATTTTTTGCTTCATCGCTTTTCAAATCGAATGCATAAACTTCTTCATAAAAGGCTTCATTGTCTTTCGATGGTAAACTTGTGAAACCTACTTGTTGAATTTTGAACCTAAAAAGATTAGGGTCAATCTGCATCTGCAAAAATGAAATGTCATTCAAAGCAAAAATCGGATCAAAATAAATCAACTCTAAACCGGTGGAGCAATTAATAAAGAATCCGTACTTTGATGAAAATGCATCAATAGAGTTTACGTTTGCAAGCAAGCGATAAACAATAAGGTTTTTCGGAAATGGATCAATAACAAAATTACAAACCTCAAAAAAATCTATCCGTTTAGGACTTTTGATCTCACT
>PFVB01000231.1:0-176 GCA_002790395.1 Ignavibacteriales bacterium CG_4_9_14_3_um_filter_34_10
GTTTTTGGATTTTTCTCTGACTTAAATTCATCGACAAGTACATTAACCAATTCGGAAAGTTTGTACTTTGCCGCAAGATAAATACAATCTCTTTTCAAGCCGTAATTATCAGATTGGATTCCCATCACCAAATTCCCAAGTGCTTTCTCAGTAAACACATTTTGGGCTGACTGAGC
>PFVB01000231.1:222-22723 GCA_002790395.1 Ignavibacteriales bacterium CG_4_9_14_3_um_filter_34_10
GCTGATAAAAAAACATTTCTTATTTTCATTTTATTCTCCTCATGAATTTGTTTATTCACAACTTAAGACGATAAGCATTGCGTATAGGTTACATGAGGCTGAAATGTTTTTATACTTTTTTTACTTTATCATATTCTTTGGCTTCAGCATTTCATTCAACTGCTCTTTTGATAAAAGATTTTTTTCGAGAACAAGTTCATAAACACTTCTGTTTTTTTCAAAAGCTTCTTTTGCAAGTTCTGTTGATGTTTCATATCCAAGCACAGGATTCAATGCAGTAATTATTCCAATGCTGTTTTCAACAAGCTGACGGCAGCGTTTTTCATTTGCTGTAATTCCATCAACACATTTGTATTTTAAGGTTGTCATTCCGTTCTTCAGCATTTCAATTGATTCAAAAAGACTTTGAACAATTACCGGTTCAAATACATTCAATTCCAATTGACCGCCTTCGGCAGCAAGAGTAACAGTCAAATCGTTTCCGATAACTTTGAATGCAATTTGATTTACAACTTCAGGAATTACCGGATTGACTTTCCCCGGCATGATTGATGAACCCGGCTGCATTGGCGGAAGATTGATTTCATTTATTCCGGTTCTTGGACCAGAAGAAAGCAACCGCAAGTCATTTGATATCTTCGATAGTTTTACTGCAAGTCTTTTTACAGCAGATGAATAAATTACAAATGCACCTGTATCTTGTGTGGCTTCGATTAAATTTGATGCAAGTTTAATATCGAACTTAGTAATTTCACGCAAATGTTCAACGCACTTTTGGCTGTAACCTTTTGGAGCGTTTATTCCTGTTCCGATTGCAGTTGCGCCCATGTTTACTTCCAAAAACAAACTTGCATTTTCATTCAGTCTTGCGATTTCTTCTTCAAGTGTAACTGAATAAGCCTCAAACTCTTGTCCAAGTGTCATCGGAACAGCATCCTGAAGTTGTGTTCTTCCCATTTTTATTATGTGTGAAAATTCGCCCCCTTTTTCTTTAAATGATTTGACCAGTTCTTTGATAACTTCAACAAGTTTTTTGTTTGCGTTGATTAAAGCAATTTTAACTGCTGTTGGATATGCATCATTAGTCGATTGCGAAAGATTAACATGATTATTCGGATGGCAATACTTATAATCACCTTTTTCATAACCTAAAATCTCCAAAGCTCTGTTTGCAATCACTTCATTTGCATTCATATTTGTAGAAGTTCCTGCACCGCCCTGAATCATATCCACAACAAAATGAGTGTGCAGTTTTCCGTTAATTATTTCCTCACATGCCTGCACGATTGCATTTGTAGCAGGTTCTAATAAAAGTCCCAAGTTAAAATTAGCTTTTGCGGTAGCCATTTTTACGAAAGCTAATCCTTCTATAATTAATGGAAATGCACTCAAACTCACTCCGCTGATATTAAAATTTTCAAGTGCACGCAAAGTTTGAACACCATAATAAAATTCAAAAGGAACTTCCCTTTCGCCAAGCAAATCATGTTCTTTTCTTGTTCTGCCTGATTGATACTGCGCTGCAGCATTTACCATTCGTGTGTTTGTTTGCTGCATTCTTCTTGAAATTACACGTGCAATGCGGGAAAGAATTTTTGCACCAAGCGGCGGATTGGATGCAATTATTTCATTAAAATGAATTTTGGAAATAATAAACACTGTTGAATCCAGCAGTGCTCTTGCAGATGTCGAATGTGGCGAATCATCCATCAATGCACCTTCCCCAAGGAAATCGAACTTGCGGAAATATGCCAATCGTTTTTCTTCACCAAATGCAGTCTTTTTATAAATTTCAATTTCTCCATCAAATATCAAATACAAATTTTTTCGCGGATTTAATTCTGTGAATACAGCTTCGCCAACTTCATATTTTTTTTCTTCAACTTTTTCGAGTAGTTCTTCTAATTCAGAATTATCTAAATCTCTGAATAATTCAATCTTAGAAAGAAAATGAGCCAATGTTTTTTTATCCATTATTTTACCTTTTTTGATTTCTATAATCGAAAATTACAAAATAGATTTTTCATAAATACAGTCATTAAAATGGGAAAGTATGGCTTTTATTTGTCGCAATTCCCAGATATTTAATCCTATTTTTGTTGATACTTATGCGAAATTTAACACAAAATAGGAACGATTATAGAGATACCTAATAAAAATATAAATGACTTAGCTGAATATGGTAATAATATTTTTGTGGTATCTGAACCTTTTATGACTAACGATGCAGGGTATTTATGTTACAACTGATTTAGGCAATAATTGGATTGATATTACAGCAAACATTTCATCAATTGCAGCAAATCATATCAGAAAAATCTTGATTGACGGTGAATATATTTATGTGCGAACATCATTAGGAAATGTTTATAAAAGAAAATTATCCGACGTTGTAACTGCTTTAGATGAGTTGAGTGAATCAGTACCAACCAGATTCTCGCTTGGACAAAACTATCCCAATCCATTCAACCCAAGCACCACTATTTCTTTCTCAATTCCAAACTCAGAATTTGTAAGCTTAAAAGTTTATGATGTCCTGGGTAAAGAAGTTACAACTTTAGTTAATGGGCACAAAACTGCTGGAATTTATAGCGTACAATTTACAACGGACAATTTAAGTTCAGGCATTTACTTTTATACATTTAAAGCAGGAAACTTTTCTGAGACGAAGAAGATGATTTTAATGAGATAAGTTTTCCCGGCATAGGTCTGCGGGATATTTCTCTCGCAGACGCTGCTGCGATTAATAGATGCCAATAAAATCAGTATAAATCTGTAATTAAAAAAGCAATTCGAAATACTCCATCTTTATGTAAACCCAAGCAGTTAATACAAGTAATTATTAAGTTGGTTTTCAATTCCAATAAAAATTACTGACTTAACATTTTTTTAATTAATTTTGAAAAGAAAATCATTTAGAGGTAAAACAATCAAAACTATTTCAAATAATTACATTTACTTATCGATAATTTTTGTTTTAGTATTGTTATCATTTTTAGCCGCAGATAATTTTGAATATTGGAAAAATCAATACTCAGGAATGGACCAAACCTACTACAGGGAAATGTCTGAAGCATCCCCGAATATTAGCATGGTAATTCCGCATTTTTTTGCTTATAGAATTTTCCCTCCGTGGCTTGCCGGAATATTACCGGGTGATGTTTCCACAGGTTACAAGATACTGAATTTTATTTTTCTGCTTGGAATTTCGTACTCGTTTTATTTTTTATTAAGAGAAATAGCATTAAAGGAAATTACTTCAATATTGATGACACTTGCGTTTATATTCAACAGATATTTTTTCCAAATTCACACATGGAATTATTTCCAGTTAACAGATTTGGTTTCAAATACGATAATTTTTCTTTCTATTATATCAATCAAGAAGAAGCGTTTCCTTGCAACAGGAATTCTTTTCTTTTTGGGGATGATGTCAAAAGAAACTGTTCTTGTGATTATTCCGGTCGGTTTTGCTTTTCTTTTTCAAACAATACAGGGACGGAAAACCTTACTCCATTTTGCTATATCATTAATTCCGGGACTAATATTATTTGCTGCTTTGCGAATATTTATTCCGGCAGCAGGTGAAGAAAAACTTGCAGTACAAGTGATGGATGAATCATATAAATATTTAAGTCTTTTTGTCTGGGCAAAAGTACTGGTCGTACCATTTATTCCTTTTTCAATTACTCCTTTAATATTTTATAAAGAATTTATGAATTTCATTCGCCAACATTTTTATTTATTTGTTTTATTTTCTCTTGTCGTTTTTACTGCAATTCTTGGATATGACTTTGAAAGACTGCTTGCTCCTGCATCACCATTTTTATTTGCTTTTGTCGGAATTATTATAGAGAAGTATCAACTTGTTAAAACGAAAAGATGGCAATTAACAATAATATTCTTGATGGTAATTCTGAATTCGTTTTATCATATTGCAGGGATTGTAAGGTTGCCCAATTCCACCCTTTCATTAATTGTCAGCACTTGTTCACTTTTAATTTCGACGGCATTATTTATTAATATCAGAGTAAAATCAAATTTGGACTAAATTCTTCTTCTAAAACCTTCGCCCAAAACTTCGTGAACATTATTAATAATTACAAAGGCATCGGGATCAATTATTCGGATTTGGTCAGTCAGTTCGGTTAATTCTTTCAGAGGAACAACTGTAAAAATAACTTCTCTATCGATGTCCCGATAAAGTCCGCGGGATTTTAACGCTGTGGCTCCGCGGCTTAAATCATTCATTATCATTTGTGCGATTTCAGTACTTTTATCAGAAATAATATAAACTGCGCGTGCATAATCGAAACCATCAATTATTGCATCGATAATTTTTGCCGAGATGAACAGAAGAAAGAAAGCATAAAGTGTCAACGAAAAAGCAGGGCGATTACCTGCAAGATCTTTTATTTCAATTATAAAACCTGCGATTGCAATTACAACAAAATCAATTATCATTATTGCCATTCCGGGTTTGACACCAAAACGTTTTTGTATAATAGCTGCTATTATATCCGAACCTGCTGTTGTGCCTTTGAACTTAAAAATTATTCCCAAACCCACACCCAATAAAACTGAGCCAACAAGAATCAGAAACAAGAAATCGTTCTGAATTAAATCCTTAATTGTCTGTGTGTTTTGTAATTGAATAAACCCAAATCCGGGAAAATCACCACGGAATAAATCAATAAATATTGAGCTAAGCGTGAATCCATAAAATGTCCGGACTCCAAATTTTTTCCCAAGCTCTTTTATTCCCCAAATGAATAATGGAATATTCAAAACCCAAATCGTTAACCCGACAGGAATGGTGTTATTAGAAACATAATAGATTGCCATTGCCAGTCCGCTTACGCCACCGGGAACAACTTTTGCATCAACCAAAAATATTCCAATTCCAAGTGACATCATCACGGCACCAATCGTTATTGCCACATAATCAACTATCGGATATTTTCTAAGATTAATTTTCGCTTTCATTTATATCAGTCCTGCTTATTCTTCATGTAAAATTAAAAACATTTCTTATTGGTAAAAAATTTTTGTTTGCAATTAATGTTTTCTAATTTAGTTGTTAGTTTTAATTCATTTACTCATCGAAGCCGAACTTTTCTTGATAAATGTGGTATAAAATAAAAATTTGGAGGGAATTATCATGATGAACATTCTAAAAGCCGGTATGTTGCTTGTTTTATTTTGGATGACATTTGTTGTTGCACAGACACAAAACTCGGTTTTTGTAACTGCCTATAATAACAATCTGGGTGTAATAAGAGACATTCGGACAATCAACCTCGAGAAAGGAAAAAGTAAAATCACACTTACAGATGTAGCCGAGTTAATTGATCCAACAAGCGTTCACATTAAATTAAATGCAAATGTTCTTGAGCAAAATTTTCAATATGATCTTGTTAGTCTTTCAAAAATTTTGTTAAAATATATTGATAACGATATCCGACTTATTGCACCGGATGGAAATCTTACTGAGGGAAAATTATTATCAGCATTTGGGAATCAGATTGTTCTTCAAAAAAATGATGGGGGATTGATTATGATTCCAAACGTCGATAAATATACTTTATCTGTTAATTCGCTGCCGGAAGGATTAATCACAAAACCATCGCTTATTTGGAGTATTGAGTCACAGCAAACCGGAAAACAGAAATTAGAAATAACATATCAAACAAATGGAATTAACTGGCACGCAGAATATGTAGCGGTATTGAATAAAGATGACTCGATGCTCGATTTGAATTCTTGGGTAAGCATTGAAAATCAATCCGGGGCTTCTTATAAAGATGCTAAACTAAAATTAGTTGCCGGAGATGTAAATTTGGTGCAAGCGCAGCAGCCACGTTTTATGGGAATGAGAAAAGAAATGGCACTTGCGGATGCAGCACCACAATTTGAGGAAAAAGAATTTTTTGAATATCATATTTATGATTTGCAAAGACCGACAACCCTTTCGAACAATGAAACCAAACAGATTTCGCTTTTTGAATCATCAAACATTAAAGCCGAAAAAAAATATTTGTATTCAAATTTTTATTCGTTTAGCCGGGGATCTTCGCAAAAAGTTAAAGTAATTATGGAGTTTGAGAATACAGAAAAAAATAAACTTGGAATGCCATTTCCGAAAGGAAAAGTGCGCGTTTATAAATCAGACGGGAAAACAAGTGAGTTTGTTGGTGAAGATCTGATTGATCATACCCCAAAGGATGAGAAAATAAAATTAACCATCGGTAACGCATTTGATATTATTGTGGAAGATGTCCAAAAAGAAAACAATCGTATAACCGATAAAGTTTATGAGCAAGTTTGGGAAATAAAAATTAAGAACCGAAAAAATGAAAATATTGTTGTAGAAGTTGAGAGAAATCTTGGAAGCAATTGGGAAATCAAAAATTCCAACATTAGTTATGATAAGAAAAATTCACAGCAGGTCACTTTTCTTGTACCTATAAAAGCGAACAACGAAACTTTGTTAAAATATAATGTTAGATATAATTACTAAAATGGGAACCATAAAAAAAATCAATCGTCTAAAAAATTTATTAAAATTAATTTGAGGAAAATATGACAAGAAAAATATTATTTATTACGCTTTTCTTAACAGCAGCTACTTGGGCGCAAAAAAGTAAGATTGAATTCACTGAATACGATTTGAGCAATGGACTTCATGTAATTCTGCATCAAGATAATTCCACACCAATTGTTGCCACCAGTATTTTTTACCATGTCGGATCGAAAAATGAGAATCCGGAAAGAACAGGTTTTGCTCATTTCTTTGAGCATCTGATGTTTGAAGGAACTGCCAACATTCCCCGCGGTAAATTTATGAACATAGTTGAAAGTAATGGCGGTACATTAAATGCAACCACTGACAATGACAGAACTTTCTATTACGAAGTTTTACCTTCAAATCAATTGGAGCTGGCATTATGGCTTGAATCTGAACGAATGCTTCATTTGAAAATTGACAGTATTGGTGTTGAAACTCAACGTAAAGTTGTGAAAGAAGAGCGAAAGCAGCGATTAGAAAACCAGCCTTACGGAAGTATTATGGAAGAGACTTTCAAACGCGCTTACTCGGTTCATCCTTATCGATGGACACCAATTGGCTCGAATCAATATATTGATCTTGCTAAGTATGATGAGTTTATTGATTTTTATAAACATTATTATCTTCCCAACAATGCTGTTTTAACTATTGCGGGCGATATCAATATTGAAAAAACAAAAGTGCTTGTTGCAAAATATTTCGGAGATATTCCTACAGGTAAAGAAAAAATTGAAAGACCGGATCCGTACGAACCTGAATTGGGAGCCGAAAAAAGAGATGTGGTATATGATAACATTCAACTTCCTCTTGTTTTGATGGCTTATAGAATTCCTAACATGAAATCTAATGAAGCGTATCAAGTTGAAATGCTTTCATCCCTTTTAGCTGCGGGACAAAGTTCAAGAATTTATAAAGAGCTTGTTGATAAAAAGCAGAAAGCCGTTGCCGCAGGATGTTTCCCAATGCTTATGGAAGATTCCGGATTGCTGTTAATATATGCAATTGCAAATACCGGAGTGTCTGCTGAGGAATTAGAAAAATTGCTACAAGCAGAAATTGATAAAGTAAAAAACGAAAATGCAGGCGAACGAGAATTTCAAAAACTTAGAAATATGAAAGAAACAGAATTTGTAAACCAAAATGCATCAATGATGGGAATGGCAGGAAGTTTACCTAATTATTATGTTTTTTATGGTAACACTAATTTAATTAATACAGAACTTGAGAAATATTTAACTGTTAGTTCGGGAGGAATTAAGAATGTTGCACAGAAGTTTTTGAATAACAATAATCGAGTTGTACTATACTATTTACCAAAATCAGCCAAGAATAATCAGAATTGACGGAGAACCAAAAATGAAAAAATTATTAGTATTATTATTAGTCGGGACGCTAACAATCTTTGCCCAAACAGACAGAAGCAAAATGCCTTCGCCCGCACCGGCTGCAGAAATTAAATTGAGCGATTACAATTCATTTCAACTTGATAATGGTTTAAAAATCTTTGTGGTTGAAAATCATAAACTTCCGAGAGTTTCTGTTTCACTTATTCTGCATCGTGATCCGATTATGGAAAAGGAAAATGCCGGCTATGTTGAAATATCCGGTCAGCTTTTGCGAACTGCAACAAAAACCAGGACAAAAGCTCAGATTGATGAAGAAATTGATTTTCTTGGTGCAAATCTTTCGACATCATCAACAGGTGCTTTTGGAAGTTCGTTGAAGAAAAACTTTGATAAAATGCTGGAAATATTTGCCGATGTTATTCTTAATCCCGAATTCAAACAGGAAGAACTTGATAAAATCAAAAAACAATATTTGTCAAATTTGCAAATGCAGAAAGACGATCCTAATGCAATTGCCGATAATGTCAGAAGCGTTTTGGATTATGGAAAAGATCATCCTTATGGAGAAATAGTTACGGAAGAAACAATTAACGCAATCACCTTAGATTTATGCAAATCGTACTATGATATTTATTTCCGCCCCAATATCGGTTATCTTGCAGTTGTTGGAGATATCAATAAATTAGAAGCCGAAAAATTGATAAAGAAATATTTTTCAAAATGGGAAAAGAAAGATGTACCAATATTTGAGTATTCAACTGTCAAAGCACCTTTAGTGAATAAAGTTTCTGTCGTTGACAGGCCATCTTCTGTCCAGTCAGTAATTAATATTTCATATCCAATCGATTTAAAAAAGTTTACAGAAGAATCAATTAAAGCAACCGTAATGAACCACATACTTGGCGGAAATGCTTCAGCAAGATTATTCAGAAATTTGCGAGAGGACAAAGGTTTTACTTATGGTGCATATTCTTCAATCACTGCCGATATGATAGTTGGAAATTTCACTGCAAGTTGTGAAGCAAGAAATTCAGTAACTGACAGTGCAGTCACAGAATTCCTTAAAGAAATGAAACGACTTCGCGATGAAAAAGTTTCGGAAGATGAATTGAAAGCTGCAATCAATTTTTTGAACGGCAGTTTTGCCCGATCACTTGAAAATCCACAGACAATTGCTTCTTTTGCTTTGAATATCGCACGTTACAATCTGCCGAAAGATTATTATAAAAATTATCTTAAAACATTAAGTTCCGTCACCGTTGATGATATTCAGCAAATGGCGAAAAAATATCTTAAGGTAAATAATGCCAATATTATTGTTGTAGGTAACGCTGCTGAAATTGCAAACAACCTGAAGAAATTTTCCATTGCCGGAAAAATCAATTACTTGGATATATCCGGAAATCCTTATGATCCATCGGCAAAAAAGATTTCGCCCGACGTAACTCCGCAAGTAGTTATTTCAAAATTTGTTGATGCAATAGGAGGTAAAGAAAAAGTTTTTTCGATCAAAGACAAAAAAATGTCAATGAACGGGAAAGTTCAGGGATTAGATATTAAAATTGAAATCTATCAAAAGCAGCCCAATAAACTTTACCAAATTATGGATGCCGGTGTTATGAAACAGGAAACATGGTTCGACGGTGCATCGGGAAAAACTTCGGGAATGGGACAAACAATGGCGATCGAAGGCGATGACCTTGAACTGATGAAATCACAAGCAGCAATGAATCTTGAGCTTGAATATACTTCACTGAAAATTACTGCGGAATTAACAGGCATTGAAACTTTAGACGGAAGAGATGCATATCGGGTTAAATATAGTTTGCAAAACCAAAAAACTTTCACAAGGTATTATGATGTTGAAACGGGTTTACTTGTAAGATTAACAACAAATATCGACACACCACAAGGCTCTTTTTCACAGACTACAATTTACGATGATTACAAAGAAGTAAACGGTGTTAAATTTCCATTCAAAATTGTGCAGGGAATGGCAGGACAAAATATCAGTTTAGAAGTCACTTCAATTGAAGTAAACACAAATTTTGACGATTCAATTTTTCAAGCTAAATAATTTTTTTATCAGGCTGTCTCACATTTATTGAGAGACAGTCTGATTTTTTTGGAGCATAAATGTCATCAATTACAACTGTGGTTTTTGATTTGGGCAATGTGTTAATACCTTTTGACTATTCAATAATGATAAAAAGATTGAACAATATTTCTCCAAGCTTAGGAGACAAATATTACGAAAAGTATAAATCCAATTATCATGTCCATAAAGAATTTGAAAAGTGGCAATTATCCAATGAAGAGTTTATCAGAATTAATCTTGAATGGCTTGATACTAAAGTTTCAGCTGATGAATTCTGTCGTCTTTATTCTGATATATTTACTGAGAACAGGCAAACAACTTCTTTGCTTCCACTGCTTAAAAAGAATCATAAATTGTTCTTGCTATCAAACACAAATTATATTCATCAAAAGTACGGTTGGGAAAAATATGATTTCCTGAAATGGTTTGATGGCTTAATTCTTTCTCATGAAGTTGGGGCAACAAAGCCTGAAGAAAAGATTTACAAAGCGGTGGAGAAAGTGTCTTTTGATAAATCCGAGTCGCATCTGTTTATTGACGATGTTAAAGAATATGTTGACGGTGCTGTAAATATTGGCTGGAATGCAGTTCAGTTTATTAATCATGAAAAACTTCTGAGAGATCTTAAATCATTCGGCGTCTTATAGCCTTTCTTCTTCAATCCACTTTTTCCATTCTTCAGCTGAAAATCCAACAGTAACTTTGCTTCCGTTTTTGATGATTGGAATTTTAATCAGTCAGTCCTTAAAACTCTATTTCTTTTGGGAAGCAAATAACTTGACAAAAAAAATGTCTGACAGATTTAGAATAATAATCAGAGTGTTGAAACTTCACGACCGAGAATATCGTAAACTTTCAGTGATACATGAATGTCACTCTGAGCTTGTCGAAGAGTGACTTCACCCTTGTCACCCCGAGCCCGCCTAACAAAGTCAAGCTCGTCGAAGGATGACAGTCATAATAACTTTTGGCAGGCAACCGTGTTCTGCTCAATTTTTAATCAGATAAATTTTCTTCTGCGGATTTGAAATAAACTCGCAGCCATTTTCAGTAACATAAACCATCTCTTCAATTGTTGCAATACCATGATTTTTAATTGTAAGCCGCGGCTCAATTGTGAATACATTTCCGGCTTCAATCGGAATGTATGGAAGATTACCATATCTTTCCCATGTCGGACCGAGCAAAGCTCCGCCATCATGTGCAACTCTTCCAACCTGATGACCGAGTCCGTGCGGATATTCTTCATAACCGTTTTTCACAATATAATCACGTGCAATTTTATCAATCTGCCAGCCAAGCATTCCAGGTTTTATTGCATCAGCAGCCATTTGAATTGAATCTTTTATTACGTTGAATCCATGCATTACAGATTCAGGGGCTTCCGTTTCTCCGTCTCGCAGAACATACCATGTCCGCTGTAAATCAGAACAGTAACCTTTGTAATTAATTCCAAAATCCATATTGATTACATGACCTTTCTGAATCATCCTGTCTGTCGGTCCGGAATGAGCACCGGCAGTATCGGGACCTGAAAAAACAGCAGGACAATGTTCAGCATCCCACGCAAGTCCGAATCCTCTTTCTTTAACCAGATTCAATACAAAGTCTGCAACCTGTTTTTCAGTTTTTCCGGGTTTCAGAAATACTGTCACTTCATCAAATATTTTCAGTGTTTCAGCAATTGCAGTTTTAATCAGTTTGACCTCTGCTTCAGACTTTCTGCCGCGTAAAGCTGCAACAATTTCTTCAGATGAAATAAATCTTTCGGTGTAAGGTGTGTCTTTAAGCAATTTAATCAACTCAAGATAATTTCCATATGTCAGTCCATCGGCAAGACTCGAATTACGCGAAAAATTTATTGCTATTTTCTGAGGATTATATTTATTAAGAACGTTTATCAAATCTTCTTTTATTGATTTCAGGTAGCAGACAATATTTGAAAATGTCCCGACAGTTTTCATATTGGCTTCTTCCAGTGAGCCTATAATTGCAGTGGTTTCGCCTTCTTTTGTAATTATAAAAGCTGAAAACCATGTTGCACCTGTTCCGACAATCATATCCATCATCGGGTCTTTAATGTTTCCTGTCTCACGTACAATTGTCATCCACATATCAATATTTTTTTCTTTAAGTATATCTGCAGCCTGTCTTTGTTTTTGTAAAATCATTTCTTTGCTCATTTTATCTCCCTATTATCTTCCTGTAATTTTTTTTAAGAATTTTCCATCTATGATGTTTTCGATTTGCTTCCCGGTTGATTTGTCAATAATATCTACGCTGTTTGGTTTTGCGCTCATGCCGATAAAAGCCAGTAAAAACCATCCAAAAACCGAGTAATATGTTTTTACTTCATATTTATTTGAATCAAGATACTTGTTGAATTTTTCTTCTTCCATCTACTTGAATACCAGTGTAAATTCAGTTCCCATACTTTTTTTAGATTTAACGACAACACCAATATTGTTTTTATCCGCATATTTTTTTACTATAGCGAGCCCGAGCCCGTTACCCTCGAACTTCCGCGTGTAGCCAATTTCTTCCTGAGTGAAAGGATTAAACAGATCTTCCAGATATTCCTGACTGATTCCGATTCCGGTATCTTTAACGCTGAGACAAATCAGTCCTTCAAAATCTTTATAAAGTTCAAATTTGATTTTTCCGCTGTTCGTGTACTTGATTGCATTTTCAATTAAGTGTTTTATTATTTGTGTCAGCATATATGAATCAGCAGTAACCACAGCTTCTGGAACATAATTATTATATTCGAACAGTAATTTTTTTTTGGATATTTTATTTTTGAATTCAGCTATAAGACCTTTTAAAATATCCTGATCAAGATTTATTTCAACCGGTTCAAATTCATAATTACCTGAAGTAAAACTCGAAATATCAATTATTTCATCAACCGTCCGCATCAAACGGTTTCCCGCTTCATCAAGCATTCTGAAAGCATCCAAAGTATCATCATTGATATTTTCGGAATTAAAAAGTTTCAGCATTTCCTTTGCTCCAAAAATTACATTAATCGGTGTACGGATTTCATGCGAGATTTGGGAGAGAAAATGTGCTTTCAGCGAGTCAGATTTTTCCACTTCTTTTTTTGCGGAATTAAGTGAATCATATGCCTGTTGCAGTTCTGTGAGTGCTTTCAGTTTTTGATTATGAAGCATTGCATTATTAATTGCAACTGCCGCCTGTCCGGCAAGGATTTCAAATGTCTGAGTGATTTTGCTTAAATCAATTTTTGATAATTTTTTGCTGTCAACATAGATAGCACCAATTTTTTCTTCATTTAGAATAAGCGGTGAGCAGAAAATTGTTTCCAGTTCGAGTTTTGTTATACTTTGCGAAGTATTCAGTTCGCGGTTGCTTTTTGCAGATTCAATAAATTTTGACTGACCTGTTCTGAAAACTTCATTTACAATTGTTGTGCTGATTCTGAAATCTGATGCGGGCAGATTTTTCCCTTCGGCATTTAATCCGAGTTCAAAAGAAAGTTCTTTATCGCTGTTCTTCAAGACAATAAATCCACGCTCTGTATCTGTAAGAATGATTGCATGTTTGAGAACCAAATCAAGCACATCCTGCATTACCAAAGAACTGTTGATTTTCTTCAGAATATCGAGAATTATTTCGAGATTGTTATTCGAAAAGCTCTGCGAATTGGCAGCGTCAATTTTATTTTTTAGGTCATCAAATTTCATCTGATTCAATTCATTTATTCCTTTCTGCCAAATTATATTTTTGTTTTATCAAAAAAAAATTAAAACATCATTAAGAAATAAAAACTTTTCACAAAATAAGATATTAAGTATATTTAACGGTAAAATATATACAAATAGGCATTTAAAATGGGAAAAATAAAAATTGCAATATTGGATTTATACGAAGGGCAGGGCGCTGAAACAATTTCTCTACTCACAAAGTTAATTGACACTGAGATTAATAAAAATCAACTGGATTATGAATTACAGATTTTTGATGCGCGGTTAAAAAATGAAATTCCGGATATGAGTTTTAATATTTATTTTTCATCTGGTGGTCCCGGAAGCCCATTTGCAGGCAGCAAAAAGAAATGGGAAAACAGTTTTTTTAATTTTCTTGATAATATTTATTCATTCAATCAAAACAGCGAAGAGAAAAAATATTTGTTTGGTATTTGTTATTCGTTTCAGTTGATGTCACGGTTTTTCGGGTTTGGAAAAGTTACAAAGCGTGAGTTTGAATCATTTGGTGCGGTAAAAATTCTAAAAACTGAAAGCGGAAAGTATGATGAAATTTTAAGCGGACTACCTAACACTTTTTATGCTGTTGATAACCGCAACTGGCAAGTTACAGAACCGAACAATACTAGCCTTGCTGCAGTGAATGCAAAAATTCTTGCAATGGAAAAGTCAAATAAAAGTGTGAGTCAGCGAGCAATGATGGCAATAAAAATTGATAGAGAAATTTTTATGACTCAGTTTCATCCCGAAAAAAATTCAAATTATCTTATTGAAAAATTTAAGGATCCTCATAAGAAAGAGTCTGTGATAAATAATCTTGGCATGGAAAAACTTGACGAAATGCTTTCTGTACTCGGAGATAACAAACCAATTGAGTTTACACACAGAACAATTATTCCGGATTTTTTAAGAGAAGCATTAAAGAGGTTGTCTCAAAAGTAATTTTTACTGTCACACTGAGCTTGTCGAAGTGTGATTTTACAATACAATGTCACCCTTCGAATAGGTATATGCGTAGTTGCGGGATTTCAAGGCACGAATGTTTCAATAACGTAAAATGTAAATTTCTTGCAAAATGTTTCAAGTTACCGAAAATGCCCGCAATTATCGTATATACCATGTTACCCACATTATTTTTTATTAAATCGTTCAAAATAGTCATCAATTTCTATTCTCATTTCAATCCCAACTCGTTCAAAACAAGCGAGTAAATCATTATATGCTCCTTCTCCGCCTAAAAAATTCCAAAATTCTTCTGCAACTTTCAATTCGTTTTCTAAATCAAGCATTCCTGCCATTGTCCAACGGCTATATGGTTTTGGTTCATAAGGATTGTAAGGAATTGCAATAATCGTGTTTACTTTTTTATTTGGATTTTCAGCCAAAACTACTGCTATCCATTCTAACAAAGTACGTTTAAATTCTTTAAATCCACCTTTATTTGGTTTTGCAGTTTTAATGTCGAAAAGAAATATTTCTTCTTTGTCATTTTCAAGATAAACATCAACCATTGTTGGTTTAACTGTTCTCATTTCTCCTTTTTGACAAACATTTCTTATAATCTCAATTTCTTTTTGTTTGTCGGGTTTTATGTTTGCTGCTGTCAATTCGTCCATAATTTTTTGGATTTCAAATTGTGCCGCAGTACTAATTTTTATTCCGGATTTTACTTGTTTTTTTGCAATTTTAAATCTTGATGCTGCCAATGCAACTGCAACCGGTTCAAAAAACGTTGTTCCAAAGTTCGTGTTAAGTGAATGAATGAACGCATATAAAGCCAAACGGTCTTTACCTAATAATCTTGTGTGAAAAGGCATTACAGCAGGTTCAGGATTGTAAGTTTCAAATCTGTTTCTTAGACTTGTTCTGATAGTTTGTTCAACTAATTCTATTTGTTGTTTTGTTAATGCCATTATTTTGCTTTTAAATGAAATATTATTTCTGAATATGCCCCTTTGTCTTTTTCTGTTCTGTTCAAAACAGGTCTTTTATATTGATTAACAATTTGCATTCCTGCTTTTTCGGCAATTGTAGGATACATATTGTATTTATCGTTTGAAACAAGGAAAATATCGTAATTGTCTTGTAAATATTGTTTTGAATTTATTAGAACTTGCGAAATTCCTTCAATATATGATTTTTGGGCTTCTTTTCCTTGTCCTTTGAATAACGGACCGATTTCAAGTTCGTCATTTCGTTCAAAGCCAAATAAATCATAAGCATAAGCGTGTTGTTCGTGATAATCAATTAACCCTACATAGGGTGGACTTGAAAAAATACCTTTTATTTTTTGTTTTTCTGCTAATTCGCCAAAAATTTGGTTTTTCTCTGTAAGTTTTACGAAAATGTCGATGTTTCTTGCATCGCCTTGTAAACAAGTTTGATATACAGGTTTTCTAAGTTTTGAATATTCTGCTAATCTTACAATTGTATCTTTGCTGTATCTATCCCACCACGAAAGCATTGAAAATAGGGGTTTACATATTTTCCCATGTTTTCCGCAATAATATGTTTCTGTAACAGGTTCTTTTAATGTTGCTAAATCTGCGTGTGTTGTGGCTCTACATGAGCGAATTGTTCGGCTAAGAATTATTGTTATAATTTTCTTTGTAGTTGGGTTTTGTATATGTTTAAGTTGTTCAAAAACAAAATCAATTTCATCTTTAACAGGTTGTAAATACCACTTTTCAAGAAAGTTTTCCGATTTATCCTGTTTAATTTTTAAATGATATTTTTCTGCAAGTTTCTCAAATACAGGTCTAAATTCATTCTCTTTTTCATCTGTATATATTTTTTCGTCAATTTGTTTTTGCCTAACTTTAATTTTAAACTCTGGCGAAGGGAAAAATTGTTTGTTGAAAATATTTAGTTCTTCAAGTAGTTCGTTTTCAAAGTTTATATTATTTTTTTGTGATATAAATTCTTTGAGCAAATTTGTAATTCTTGAAACTTCATTGTGTAAATTCTGAAAATCGGCTTTACTAACTTTTACATTTGCAATCAATATGTTAAATGCAGAAATATCAATTCCAATGGCATGCATTCCTAACTCTCCGGCTTGTATCATTGTTGTTCCACTTCCGGAAAATGGGTCTAAAACAATATCTCCTTTTTTGAAATATGTTTCTTTTTTGAAATTGTCTATGTGGTCATCTAAAAAGTATTCAACAAGTTGCGGAATGAATTTTCCTTTGTAAGGATGCAATCTATGAACGTGTTTTGTAGTGTCTTTTTCTTTACACCAATCAAACGAAAGTGCCCAATTTAGGTCATCGCCTAATTTTTCTTTCCAATCTGTTTCACGCTGTCCATTAAGGCTTTCGTAATATTTTATTAAATCTTGTTTGAAAATACTTATGGTTCCATTATTTCCTTGTTTTTTAATTCTGCCGTATTGAATTAAATATGAAATATTAGAAGTTGTAACATTTTTTTGCAAATATTTTGTTGCCCAATCTGCCGCTTCTTTTATTGTAAAAATTTCAATCATTTAAAGTCAATTCTATTATTTCTGCAAAAATACAATTTTATTTATTAAGTTTCTATTTGTACTGTTTTTTTGAATTCCAACTAACGTAAAATTTAGTTATTGGTTATCATCTATTTGTATTTTTTATTTATTATAAAAATTTTTATCTGTTTTTCAGTCGTTAGCGAAAATATTCAATGGAAATTTTCCTTAGGGTAATTGTGGGTAACGAGAGGCTCAGGATGACAAATTGTTTCTTATGAGACAACCTCTTTGTAAAAGTTATTTTAACTTCTTCAACAAATCACCAACTGCACCTTTGCAAACCATAAAAGAAAGCATTTTGAGTTTTACAAAATCTTCTTGATAGAAATAATAGCCTTTGTTATTTCCGTTTCTTGCACCCGCACCTGAATCTTTAATCAAATACCAGTCTTTTCCATTTTGCTCTTTATATCCAACCAAATGAATTCCGTGATCATCGCCTGTCGTGCCGTTTACAAAACGATATTCGCGTGCATCCTGATTTATATAATCGGAAGGAATATCAAACTCCGGAATCATTGCAACCTCGGCAAAGCCTTCAATTCCAGGCTCGGAAACATCACCGCCAATGCAAATTGTATAGCCATTCCGGATTGATTTTTTAATTACTGCCATGAAATCATCCAATGGAACATTGTAATAATCATCGCTGTGCCACCAGTTATCTGTTACTACAAACTCAGCTTTCTGATAGAACGGAAACTTTGTTGTTGAAATAAACTGAATATAATTATCAAGATTTATTTTCAGTACCTGAGCAACATATTCTTTCGGTGTTAATTCTTTTCCGTTTACTTTTACTGTTGTTGGCGGAACTCCCATGTAATGATTCATTATTGATTTTATTGTTGAAGCAGCGAGTTCTTCATTCCAGTTATTTGAACTTTTCAGCGACTGAAGAAATGAATTCATCTCATCAAACATTTTTGAATGATTGTGAAATTTTTGTCCCGGCAGCAAACCTGTGTACGAGTCAATTGGAACAACGCCGTATTTTTTCCAGTTGAGAGTTACATTTTCAGATTCCGAACCTTCGCCGAAAGCAGAATTTCCTCTTTCACGGATAAATCTTTTTGTCTTTTCAACATATTCCCAGTAAGCAGTGTACATTTCTGAAAGTTTGATTTTCTGTCCGCTTAGTCTGTAAATCTCGGACTCAAAGAAAGAGGTTCCGCAATAATCCCAACAGGTTCCTGTACTTCCCTGCGAATTACCGTCGGGACTTGTATGCCAGTAAGATTTGAATTCTGCAACTGACTTAGGTAATTCCAAGCCCGTAAAATCGGCTTTGAAACTGCGTTTGTCTTTTTCCGGTGTTTTGTTGAATTCTTTAATTCCTTCTGAAATTTCAGAATAAAAACCTTTCTTGGGTTCTTCATATTTGCCTTTTGTAACTGACTGTGCCAATATGTTTCCGGCAAAAACGACTGCAAGCAAAATTATAAATATTCTTTTCATATCACTCCTATAGTAGTTATAAAATTATATGTAGCATTTTACAGGTAAAAATATTACTTTTATTTTGAAACAAGAAATTTTTTTGAGGTGCACCATGAAACGATTGATTATTATCTGCATTTTGCTAACCGTTGAATTATTTGCTCAGACAACAAATCTGAATCTCGATCAGTACAAATCTTATTTACAGTCACATCAGAATCTTATTTATGAAAATTTAGTGTCAGAATTTCCAACCGGGCAGTTTCTTTCAAATATCACTTCAAATTCTCTGGATGCTGATTACCTCGATTCTATCGAATTAAAAATTGGATTGACAGAATATGAAAAGGAATTGCTTTCCAAACATGGATTTGTCGTAACGGAAAGATTAAAGGATTTTTCATTTGGACAGCAGTTTGAAAAAATTTACAACAACGATCTTCCCGTGTTTATTTCCACTGATGCAATTCTTCATGCTTTTCATTCTTCTTATGATAAAATCCTGAAAAGAATAGAAGTTGATTTAATTATTCCGAAATTAAAAGATCTGCTTACTTCTCTTCATTCAAGCCTGCCTGCATTTTCCGGAAGATATTCTGCAATGCCGGAAATGGAAAAGTATTTGAAAGATTTGGATTTTTATCTGACCGTTCCGCTGAAATTGTTTAATGTTTCTTCACCGCCAAACTATGTAACCAATACTGACAGGGTAAATAAATTTTATAAATATGTAATGGATGAACAATTCATTGAAGATAATTTCCTTTCATCTCTGCCGCGCAAAATGGATTTCAGTCAGTTCAAACCACGCGGACATTATACCGATAAATTCGATATTGAATTAAAAGATTATTTCAGGGTGATGATGTGGTTCGGCAGAATGGAACTGTATTTAATTGCTCCGGTTGAGTTTGGGAAATTACCCAAAGCTGATGAGCAGCGACAGGCAATTGTTTCATATTTAATTCAGGGACTTATTGATTATTCAGGCAATCGCAATAAAGTAAACGAAATTGAAAAAATAATTGCAATGTTTGTCGGTGAGCAGGATAACGTTACTCTTCAGAATTTAGATCACTTAAAAAGTGAAATCGGCTTCAATTCCGCATCATATTTACTGGACACAAACAATTTCAATCTGTTTCAAAACAAACTGAAAGAGCAGCCATATGCAGATCAAAAAATTTTATCGCAGGTGCTACTGAAAGATGTAAACCAAACTGAAGACTTAAAACCTGCTTCTGCTTTTATGCTTTTCGGACAAAGGTTTGTTATTGATTCTTATGTAACCGGGAATGTTGTTTTTGATAAAATAAAATTTGAAGGTCACGACGTTTTCCGTGCATTGCCGTCTTTGCTTGACGTCTTGTTTTCACTTGGAAATAATGCCACTTTGCAATTGCTTCAGTCCGAACTTGAACAATATAAATATTCATCAAATCTGAGTGCGCTCAGATTTTTGATTGATAATTATACAGATGAATTTTGGAATTCAACAATATACAGCGGCTGGCTGAAAGGAATTAGAAGTTTAAATCCTCCTGCTGACAGATTAAAATTACCTGAGTTTATGCAGACGGCAGCTTGGTGGCAGGAAAAAATCAATACACAACTTGCCTCATGGACAGAGCTTCGCCATGATAATCTTCTTTACGCAAAACAATCTTACACTGGCGGCACAACCTGTTCATACCCGTCCGGTTATGTTGAACCTTTTCCACAGTTTTATCTGTCTATGAAAGAACTTGTTAATAGCTGCTATCAGAAAATATCAGCAATTTCTTTTGAGAATGAAAACGAAAAGAATGTGTACATGAACTATTTTGAAAATTTCTATTCTGTCTGCGATACACTGGGAGAAATTTCTCAAAAAGAGCTTGCAGGAATTCCTTTGACAAAGGAAGAAGTGAAATTCATTCAAAGTGTTTTGAGCAAAGAAATAATATGCGGAATTACATATAACGGCTGGTACAAAAAATTATTTTTTGAATCATGGGATGAAGAAGAAGGTTTACTGAAGAAAGATTATTTGGTTGCTGATTATCATACTGCACCAACAGATGAGTCGGGCGCAATGGTTGGCTGGGTAAAACACGCCGGCACAGGTCCGATTGACGTTGCAATTGTAATAACAAATTTACCAAATGGAAATAAAACAGCATTTGTCGGACCGGTAATGAGTTACTTTGAATATACAACAGAGGGTTTTTTGCGGCTCACTGATGAGGAGTGGAAGGCAAGTTATCTTGAATCTGCTGCACGTCCGTCTTTTGTGAATTTGTATTTGGCTGACGGAAATGGCAAAAGCCGCGGCAGCGGAAATAATCTTTTAATGAGTGTTCAGCCTAATCCTGTCCGACCTGATAATTATGAAATCAAAGCTGTGAATTATCCGAATCCATTCAATCCGTCAACGTTAATTTCATTCAATGTGCCAAACGGATTAGCGCATCAGCAAACAGAAATTTCAATTGTTAATATTCAGGGTGAAATTATTGACATAATACTGAAAGACAATCTGCCTGAAGGAAATTATCTGATAAAGTGGAACGGAAGCAATAAAAATGGAAATAATGTCTCAAGCGGAATATATTTTTACAGAATAAAAATTGGCGATAAACAGTTTGTGGGAAAGATGAATTTAATCAAATAATACTATGGAGGATTAATGTTCATAAAAGTAATTACAGTTCTTGTTTTATTCAGTTCAATATTTGTTGCTCAGCCGAAAGCAATTCATTTTAAGGTGCTACAGAATTTTTTGCCGAAATCTGAAATTCCTCACTTTGTGCGTCAGAAACCGACCGGCTCAACACAGTCAGTAATGGGAATGACAACTTCATTTGCTGAGGTTGCATATAATCAGACTCCGGATACAGCAAACAATTCAAACCCGATTTCAGTAAATATTAAACTGACCGATGCCAGTTTGTATCCTGCAATGCTAATGTCATTTATGATGATTTCAGACTTTGAAACCGAAGACGAAAACGGATATGAAAAAACCATACTTGTGAAAGACAAGTACAAAGGAATTCTGAAAGCTGAATCTGGTGAATACAAGAATCTTCATTTATCCTTTTCTGTTGCCAATAAATTTTTGCTCGAATTCGAAGCGGAAGGAACAGATTCATTTGAGCTTTTACAGCAATTCATAAATGATATTGACTATGAAAAACTGGAGATTGCAAAACCGGAATAAATCAGCGCATAATACAGCCTGTGCATTTTATTGATAAACGCAGATGAATTTTTTAATAATAAAAACCTCCAGAGTTTAACGTGCAATTCAGACAAAACTTCGGAGGTTTGAATGATTAATATTTTGATATTCAACTGATTTTTACAGAATTATGACCCACGATTTTAATAGTGGGCATAAGAACCAAACCAATAATTAATAATCGTTTCAACGATTTACGCCTACATCCATTGACAGAAAAATCTCTGAGATTATTATCATTTTTAAACCTGACTGTTAGCATACACTTCTGCCTTGATCCTGTAGACCAGCCTGCCGAAGCCTATTAATATTCCAGACTTGAGGGCGCTGGCAGGTTGACATTATATTTTGCATTTGCTATTTTGTTTTTAGAAAAATCAAAAATGGTGATTATGATTTTATTTGCTTCACATAGAAAACTAATTTTTACCCCCCCCGACAAATATCGTGCCTGAATTTAATTTTTTATTTAACAAATATTTTCTATTACTTACCTTTTCTCCTTATTACTCCACACTTAAATCTCTTAACTCAACATAAAATATTTTCGGTTTTATCAAACAATTTTCCGGTTGGCTTTATAT
>PFVB01000107.1 GCA_002790395.1 Ignavibacteriales bacterium CG_4_9_14_3_um_filter_34_10
TAAAAAAGAATGCCGCATGGTTATCACTTATTGTCGGATTGATGATGTTCGTCTCCAAAATTTCCGCTTATTTACTGACAGGATCAACAGCAATTTTTTCTGATGCAGCAGAATCTGTAGTTCATGTAGCAGCGACTTCAATTGCTTTATACAGTATTTATCTGAGTGCAAAACCAGCAGATAAAGACCATTTATACGGGCATGGCAACATTGAATATTTTTCTGCTGGACTCGAAGGACTTTTAATTATCATTGCTGCGGTAACAATTATTTTTTCATCAGTTAAGGATCTGATTTTTGGCGTTGAAACTTCAAGCCTTGATATAGGAACGATAATTATTGCTTTTGCAAGTTTTATAAATCTGTGGCTCGGTTTTTATCTTATTAAAAAAGGCAAAACAACAAACTCATTGATTTTAATTGCTGATGGAAAGCATGTATTGACAGATTCGTTCACAAGTTTTGGCGTAGTGTTCGGTTTAATTCTTGTGCTGATTACAGATATTAAAATCATTGACCCGATTGTTGCAATTTTTGTCGCTGCAAACATTCTTTTCACAGGATATAAATTAATACGTGAATCAATCGGCGGATTAATGCACGAGACTGATAAAGAAATGCTAAATTTAATCGTAAGCAAATTGAATTCAATAAAAAAAGAATATTGGATTGATATTCATCATCTTCGATTCTGGAAATCCGGTGACCGCGTATTTATAGATTTTCATTTAATTCTTCCGCATTATCTTACTGTCAAAGAATCCCATTTAGAAGAAGAATATATTGAGATAAATCTGAAAGATATAATACAGGAATGCAGCATTCGAATACATTCTGATTATTGTAAAGATGAAGTATGCAAGTTTTGCGGTTACATGGATTGCAAAGTCAGAAAAGAAGAACGTAAAATTAATTTTGATTGGAATCAAGAAAGAATGCTCGGTGATCCGATTTACAAAGCAATAAAAATCAATTAATATTATAAAGAAGGTTATATTTTATGTCAAAATCTATTTCAAGAACAATTTCGGAATTTGCAGTTGGTTTACAGTACAAAGATTTACCAAAAGATGTAATCAATCAGGTAAAAAGATTTTTATATGATTCAATCGGATGTGCATTTGGCGGATATCATACAAAAGATGTAAAAATTTTACGCGGCATTTATAAAGATATGGGCGGAAAAAATGAAGCGACAGTTATTGGTTTTGGCGACAAAATTCCTGCTGTTAATGCGACATTAGTAAACTCACTAATGATCCGTGCTCTTGACTTTAACGATATTTATTGGAAAGAAGATCCATCACATCCATCGGACTTAACTCCGGCAGCTTTGGCTTCTGCTGAATTAATGGATGCTTCGATGAAAGATGTGATTACTGCAATTGTTTTAGCTTATGAATTCGAGCAAAGATTATGTGAATTTTCCGTTCCCGGGATACGCGAAAGAAAATGGCATCATGCTACATTAACGCAGTTTGTCTCCCCGATTGTGGCAGGTAAAATTCTTGGATTGAATGTTGATCAAATGGTGAATGCAATCGGAATTAACGGAAGCCATAATCACACAATCGGATGCAACACTGCAGGCAAATTAACAATGATGAAAAATACTGTTGACCCAATGGCTGTTCAGTCAGGTGTATTCGCTGCGTTAATGGCAAAAAATGGATACACCGGAACGGAGGCTGTATTTGAAGGAAAAGAAGGTTTCATGGATTGCTTTTTCGGTTACAATGCAAAAGAACAAAAAGTTGAAGCTATTTCGATGAATGGAAGAGACGGTATTTCAGAATGGAAATGGAATATTGAAAAATTAATCGGGGGAATGGGAGAAAAATTCAAAATTCTTGAATGCGGAATGAAAGCTTTTCCAGCTGAAGCTTTAACTCATACACATATTTCTGCTACACTGAAAGTTGTTATAAAAAATAATATAATTTACGATCAGATTGAAAGCGTTACTCTTACAACTCTAGCCCAGGCTTATGATATTTTGTTCGATCCGCATAAATACCGACCGGAATCGAGGGAAACTGTAGACCATTCACTTCCCTATTGCATAGCCGTTGTTTTGGTTGACCATAAAATTACAACACAGTCATTCTCAGACGAAAAAATGAAAGACCCAAGAATATGGGAAGTGATAGATAAAATTAAGGGAGAGCCTTCAACTGAATTTGAGAAAATGTTCCCTGCAAAACAGCCAAGCAAGGTTGTTATAAAAACCAAAGACGGGAAAGAATTCTCTGAATATCTGGAATATCCGAAAGGAGATCCCCGTGAGCCAATGACGATTGAAGATTTGGATAATAAATTTGAAGGGTTGTCATCGGATTTATTTGATAGCCGTCGCAGAACTGAAATAAAAGATTTAATTTCCAACTGCGATAATTTTTCAGCAAGAGAATTTATGTCACATTTAATTATATAATTGAGAGTTAATAAATGTCAAAAGAAAAATTGAAATCATCCGCCGGACAGAGAGGCGACAAAATTCGATCCGATTGTAACATTGAAATAGAGTTAACTAATTCGGGCGGAATTAAAATCGATTCAAAGAGCAAAGTTGCAGTTATGTATGGCGATTCAATCAATAATATGTTGATGAATCTATGCGAATTTTTTGAAATAAAGAATGCTAAAATTCTGCTTGAAGATTACGGTGCATTGCCATTCACTATTGCTGCCAGATTTGAAACCGCAGTAAGAAGAATTTATCCCGATTTGAACAAGTCTTTTTTTTCTGAAAAAATTAAAACAAAAAATCAGAATACATCAAAAGAAAGACTTAGAAGAAGCCGTCTTTATTTACCGGGAAATGAGCCAAAATTTTTTGTGAACGCAGGTTTGCACAAGCCTGATGGAATTATTCTTGATCTGGAAGATTCTGTATCACCTTCGGAGAAGGATGCTGCCCGAATTTTGGTCAGAAATGCTCTTCGATCCGTGGATTTTTATGGCGTTGAAAGAATGGTCCGGATAAATCAGCTCCCGCTTGGATTGGAAGATCTAAGATTTGTTGTACCTCACGGAGTTGATGTAATCTTAATTCCAAAATGCGAATCTACCGAACAAATTAAAATGGTTGATGATGAGATAAAAATGCTTCGTGCGGAATATAATTTCAATAATGAAATTTATTTAATGCCGATTATTGAAAGTGCAAAAGGAATTATGGATGCGTTTGAGATTGCAACTGCTTCGGAAAATATCTGTGCACTGACAATCGGACTTGAGGATTATACTGCTGATTTAGGGACACAAAGAACGGATGACGGAAGAGAAAGTTTTTTTGCACGTTCTGTAATTGTTAATTCTGCAAAAGCAGCAGGGATTCAGGCAATTGATACTGTATTTTCAGATGTCAATGACATGAACGGATTATATGAAAGTGTTATCGAAGCCAAGTCACTTGGATTTGAAGGAAAAGGCTGCATTCATCCACGACAGATTGAAGTGATTCATAAAGCATTTGCACCTACTGAAAAAGAAATTGAAAAGGCAAAGAAAATCATTCTCGCATTTGAAGAAGCCGAAAGGAATGGGCTTGGAGTTGTTTCACTTGGCAGTAAAATGATTGATGCACCGGTTGTGAAAAGAGCATTTAACACAATCAAACTTGCAATACTTAATAATTTGTTAGATGAAAACTGGAAAGAAAAATAAAATATTTTTAATCATATAATTCTGAATTTAACAAGAATGATATTTACAGGTAAAAAATGAAACTGGTAAAAAATTCAGCCGGCAGAATGGTGCCGACACAAATTAACGGAGAAAAACAAATTCCTTTTATGGGAGTTGGTAAATATGTCCCAAAAGGAAAAACAACAGGAACACCGATTCGCTCCTGCTCTGAATTTCCTGCCGATGGAAACAAATTAGTAAAATCAGTAAAAGAAGCATTGATAAAATCAGGCGTTAAAGATGGCATGACGATTTCAACTCATCATCATCTCAGAAACGGTGATGTTGTTACAAATATGCTTTTTGATATTATACATGAAATGGGGATTAAAAATATCAGATGGTTTCCGAGTGCTTCATTCCCTATTCATTCACACTTAATTCCATATCTCGAAGACGGAACAATTTCCCGAATAGAGGGCAGCATGAATGGTCCTCTTGGTCGCTTCACTTCCGAAGGCAAGATGAAAGGCATTGGTGTTTTACGTTCTCATGGTGGCAGATATCAGGCAATTCAGGATGGCGAAGTTCATATCGATATTGCCGTGATTGCCGCACCAACTGCTGATTCGTTTGGAAATGCAACGGGTGACCGTGGTCCTTCTGCCTGTGGTTTGCTTGGATTTGCACTTGCCGACAGTGAATATGCCGACAAAGTAATTATTGTTACAGATAATTTAGTTCCCTTCCCTTGTTATCCATGGCAGATTCAGGGAAATAATGTTGATTATGTTGTGCAAATTGATTCGCTCGGTGACACCACAAAAATCGTTTCAGGAACAACCGAAGTAACAAAATCTCCCGACCGCTTATTGATTGCCGAATACGTTGCAAAATTTATGGAAGAGTCAGAAATAATGCATGATGGATTTTCATTCCAAGCCGGAGCCGGAGGAACAAATCTGGCTTTTGCATTATTTCTGAAAGAGCGAATGAAAGCAAAAGGAATCAAAGCAAGATTTATACGGGGCGGCTCAACTAAATATCTGGTACAAATGCTTGAGGAAGGATTGACTGATTATATTCTTGATGGACAGACGTTCGATCTTGAAGGAGTTCGTTCGATGCGTGAAAATGCAAATCATGTCAACACTTCTCCATTCACAAGCTATAATTATCACGGCAAAGGTAATTTTGCTTCAATTCTTGATGCCGTTGTTTTAGGTGCGACAGAGGTTGATGTTAAATTTAACGCAAATGTTGTTACTCATTCTGATGGATATTTATTGCATGGAATCGGTGGTTGGCAAAACTGTTTGTTCTCAAAATGCACAATTCTTGCAATTCCATCTTTTCGGGATAGAATTCCTGTAATCGTTGATCAGGTCACAACTTTAGTCGGACCCGGAGAGCTTATTGATGTAATCGTAACTGAAAGAGGAATTGCAATTAATCCGCTTCGAAAAGATTTGCTTCGCAAGATTAAAAACAGCTCATTGCCAATTCGAAAAATTGAAGATATCTATAATGAAGTGAATGAAATCTGCGGAGGTACGCCTCAAAAACCGAAATTTGACAAATCCAAAGTTGTGGCAGTGGTCAAATGGGTTGATGGAACTGTGCTTGATTCAATATTTAAAATAAAAGTTTAGCAGTCAGATTTAATCATATATAAGTGCTAACTCAAAAGTAATTTTTACTATGACGTTGATATGACATCTACCCACCAACGGAGAAGGATGCAGAAATATTGTTTTATATTCTTATATTTACCTGTCTTCAGTTATATAATTTCATACAAATAAATTCTATCTTATGAGGCAGCCTATATCATATTTATATATAGACTTCTGAAAAAATGGTTAAAAAAATAAGAAATGTCACACTGAGCGAAGTTGAAGCCTGCCTATCGGTAGGTAGTTGTGATTTTGATTCAATTTGTCATCTTTCGACAAGCTCAAGATGACAGCGGAATAATTTTTCAGAAGTCTCTATAATTATTAAAACAATTTTTTATTCCTCCAGTGTCGAAAGATTTCCTGGATCCAGACCTAATTCTTTAGCTTTCAAGACACGACGCATTATTTTTCCACTTCGGGTTTTGGGCAAAG
>PFVB01000030.1 GCA_002790395.1 Ignavibacteriales bacterium CG_4_9_14_3_um_filter_34_10
TGCTTTCTTAGTATAACTAAAAACTGTGCACGATGTTGTGCTATTTGTGAATTAGCAACCACCAACAACACGCTTTTGTTTTTTCTCGACCGGTCCGGCTGATTTGTTGTTTTTAATTAGAATTGGAATTGCTTTCATAGCTTTTGTGCGAAAACGATTTTGATAAACTTCATCAATGTTTTTAGGATTTTCAATTGGCTTGAAATTTAATACTTGTTCTTTGAATGCATTCAATCCACCTTGTAAAATCTTAATTCGTTTATAACCGAGCTCACTTGCGATTATTGCCATCTTTCTTTCCATCATTTCATCATTAGCAACAAATACATTGATTTTATGTTTTAACCACAGCAACTGATTTGGTTCCTTTTCATATAAATTATCAAGAGAAAACAAGGTCGATTTTGGAAGGCTTTCCTTCGTAAATTCTTTTTCGGGTCTGAAATCAATAATTTGAAGTTTAGTTTCCTGATCGTCCATAACTCTAAAAGCTAATTCATCAACTGTCATTGTTTCAACCGGGTATAATTTTACAAAACTTTTATCCTGAACAAGATCAGACAAAGTGTTTTTTCTGTCGGGAAAAATAAAAGCAGAAATTGCCATCAAAATTCCAATTGAAACAATTCCAATGTAATATGGTGTCAATCTGATTGGTGGTTTGGTGATTCCGTTAACTTTATTTTCCACAATTGATGCACCCCAGAAAGCAATTAATGCAAATACAACCATTATAAAAGCAAATACATTTTGTGACATTCCAAGCATGTTAAAAAAAGTCGGGTTTCCAAGGTTAGAAGTCTTATAAAGAGGTTCAAAAAGCGGATAACCTTCGGCAAAAATCAGCACACCAAGAAAAGCTCCGCCAATAAAAATTATTGCGTCAATCTTTCCTATTGCGGCAGCACATACACTTGTTCCGGGGCAAAATCCTCCAATCACAAATCCGAGTCCCATTATCAATCCACCGATAATCGCAGACCAAAGGAAAGTAGGATTAATATAAACAAGATTCATATCGATTAAACCAAAATGAGCCAAACCCATTACGCCAATCATTGCAACGATTCCTGCTGTAAAAAACACACGAAGAACCGTGAAATCATAGCCATAAAATAATCCTACTAATTTTTTTGAAGTTGAAAATCCTGCCTGCTCTAAAATTGCACCGAAAAGAATTCCGATGACAAGAGCAACAATAAAATTCAAATTATTACTTATTATATCAGGAACTAATGGTCCCATAATTTAATCTCCTTTTTAAATCCAAAATTTTCTAAAAAAGTATGCAAATGCATACGCACCGGCAAAAATTGCAAACATTGTGATAATGCCTCCAAACGACATTACAGCCATTCCGGAGAGGGCAGCGCCGCTTGTGCAACCGCGTCCAAGTTGTGAACCGATACCCCAAAGCATTCCACCTATTAATGCACCGGCAACACGAATCTTAGTTGTTGTCCTTGGTCCTTTCTCAAGTTTAAAGTCAAGTCTGTTTGAAATTAATCCCGATAAAAATGCACCAATCAAAACGCCGGTAACTTCAAAAACAAGCCAGTTTAAAAGCGGACTTGTTCCCGGATGTTCTTCAGCATATTCCTTATAAAATTTTGTTGATTCAGTATGTGCAGGAGCTATAGTTTCAACTGTTGTAACAGCATAACTTTTGATTGCACCACTTGCCCCTAAGCCACGACCTGTGATATAAATTGTCGCAATTAATAATAACCCGAGTAAAACTCCGGCTAAATAAGGATTCATATATTTTGATTCTTCCATAAAAACCTCTACTCTAAATTTTTAGTTGATAAATTCTTTTCGGCAATATTCTCAGTAGAATTATTGGCATCTTCAAGTTCTTCAAACCCTGTTAACATAGCTCTCAGATTTGATGTAACTGATTCTCCGGTTGTAATTAAATACAAATGAGTTACAATAAAAATTACAAGAAGGATTGCTGCAATTGTATGAAATATAGCAATAAACTCAAGTGATTCAATGTTTATCGCTTCAACTCCTTGTTTGCTCGGGTAACGATAAAACATATAAAGCAAACCGGAGGTTACACTTACAGGAATAACTAAAATTTTCAATCCGAAATAAGTGAATTTTTGTAATGGGTTAAGTTTACTTAAAACTGTCTTTTTGGTTGGATGCGGTGCATTGCGGAAAATTCCGAAAATATAATAATCCAACTGTGCACGAATGTTTTTGAATGTTGGAATATATTGTTTGTATTCACCGGTTGTTAGATGCCAAAAAATTGCAAAAACGATAAGTGCAATCAGCATATAAGCAGCAACATTATGATAACGTACAGCATCTCTGTAACCAAAAAAAGTATAGGTGTCGTGAATTTCAAATCCTGTGAATGCCAGGAAGAAGATTAGAATTGCTTGCATCCAGTGCCAGAATCTTTCAAAACTTTTGTAAATATAAACTTGTTTCTTGCTCATTTTGACACCTCATTTTTTAATTTTCTGTATGACAAAAATCTAATTACAGCATGGGTGAATATTCCAAGAATTGTCAGTATCAGGATCCACATCCCGCCAATATCAACAATTTTTGAATAATCACGTCCCGGCATGTAAAAATCTTTCAAACCGGCAAGTCTTGAGTTTTCACGTGTGTGGCATTCTTTGCATTGAACTGTATTTTCTTTGCTTGCGACCATATGATTTACAGGCCAATACATTTCTGTTTTGATGAAAGAAACTTTCCCGCTGAATGGTAATCCGGCGTCTTTCATTCCTACTTCAGCAGCTTTTTCCCAATTGAAATCTTTCCAGAATGCTCCTTCACCTTTTTTATCTGCATATAATTTTGGCTGAATCAGAATTCTGTTAATTGGATCATAAGGCTGTTTTGCGACATGAATTTTGACAGGAGTAATTTTTGATTCATCATCTGCATAAGAACCGTGAAGTTTATTCAATACAAGAGATTTTGAAGTATCTTGAATTTTATCACCTTCAAGATAATGCGAAGCCGTTCCGTTGAACCAAATATAATCGGGCTTAACATTTTTCTTCCAAACAAAACTTCCTTTGATTGACATATAAGCGTGATTACCCATACTGTCTTCTTCAACATAAGGTTCACCGTTTTTTAATTTCCCTGCTGTTGACCAATCCCAATACATTTTAGTTGCATTTCCTTTGGCATAAGTTGGAATATGGCATGTTTGACAAGCAACTTTTATTGTATGTTCATTTAATATATCATCTTTGTGCGGAGTTGCAGTATGGCAGTCTTCACATGTGTTTCGGTTTCGGCTCATTGAAGAAAGTGAATAAACTTTTCCGGAAAGATTATGCTGCTCTGTCGTGTGACATTCAACGCAAGTCAAATTCATTCCATCTGTAGCCATGTGGATATCAATTTCTTTTGTCGGCTCGAATTGTGTCATTTCCAAATCGCCATGTTTAACATTATTTCCTCCTCCGCCATAAAAATGGCAAACGCCACAGTTACTTCGTCTCGGTTTACCAACACTTTGAGCAATTTTGTTGAAATCAAGTGACATATCAGGTGCGCCGCCTTTTTCATTTGCTTTCGCATAAGTTTCGGAATTGTCATGACAAACCAGACAGTCAATATTTGTAGAATCTGTAAAAACCGTTCGTTTCTCATCCATTCCTAAACCGATATGACATTTTGCACAGCTTCCTTCATTCCCCTGAGTACCAATGCAAAAATTGTTAATTGCATTTCCTTTACCGAGATAAATAATTCCGCGACCTTCAACGTATTCTTCTCGCTCCCAATTCCAGTGATTGGAATTCATGACCTGATGAGCTGTCATGTTGTGACAGGATTCGCATGCTTTTGTAACTTCCTGTGGTGAATTAAACTTCTGCTGAAGCGCTGCAAATTTGCTGTGATCAACAGATGGTTTTTCTTTTTTTGAATACTTTTCTTTGAGTTTCATCAGTGTTGTTGGTTCGCTCTCTTTTTGCGAAAGTGTCCCGACTGCAATTATTGCAAGTAAACCAAGAAAAGCAACGATTAAGATTACTTTTTTCATAAGATAACTCTGTTTATTATAGTTTTAACATTTGTTTTATACTCTAAAATTATTCTTTTTCATTCCATTTTCGAAAAACATCTACAAGAATTTCAACGGATGAATAAATTTGTTTTAATTCTTCATCATTTACATGTTCTAATATTTCTTCGTGCAATTTATTATAGTTTTCACTTAGATTTGAAATTAGCGGTAATGATTTTGGCAAAAGTTTTACGATTATATTCCTTTTGTCTTTTTCATCCTGCAAACGGGAAATAAGTTTTTTTGCTTCAAGAGAGTCTAAAATGTGAGTTATTCTGCCTGGAGTCAATCCAAGCTTTTCTCTTAATTCTTTAATTGTATATACATCCTGAAAAGCAAACAATTTCAGAAATCTGACTTCCGTGGGCGAAAGATTGAAACTCGCAGCAAAATATTCTTCTTTCAAAGCACAATATCTTGTTAATTCGCAGACCAGTTCTGCTAAGGATTCATGCTTTGATTTTATTTTAGACATATTTGTATTATTTGTAATTATTTTATATGCTAAAATAAATATCAATTGACTATTCGTCAAGCAGAATTTTAAAATTATCTGTGATTCTTTTATAAATCAGTTTGTATTGAAAATATATTTTGGGAAAACGAATGTAAAATTGTGTGTGGATGTGAAAATTATTTCATCCCGTTACTTTTTCCTCGAAGTCAAAAATAAAATAACAAAAGATCTTTGTTATGGTCGAATGTTTATGTCATCGGGCTTTTGCTAAAAAGCCACTTTACGAAATAATCACTCAATTATTTTCAAACTTTTATTTTGAATGTGTTTTGTTTATCAATATTTTTGCATCATAAAAATTTAACAAAAGGAAAAAAATGGCACAGGATGAAGGTCAAGTTGTTCAGGTTATTGGACCTGTAGTTGATATTGATTTTGAAGATGGACATTTACCCAAAATATATAATGCAATTATAATTCCCCGCACAAATATGCAGGGCGAAGAGGAAGAATTGATTGTGGAAACTCAGCAGCACTTAGGTGAAAATCGTGTCAGAACAGTAGCGATGGATTCAACTGACGGATTAGTCAGAGGAATGAAAGCGATTGATACAGGTGCCCCGATTTCTGTTCCTGTTGGTCCGGAAACTCTCGGTAGATTGATTAGCGTAACCGGAGAGGGAATTGACGGATTAGGGAAAATTGAAGCTAAGAAGAAATATGCTATACACAGACACGCACCAAAATTTGAAAACCTGACTACAAAACAGGAAATGTTTGAAACAGGAATAAAAGTTATCGATTTGCTTGAGCCATATTCGCGAGGTGGAAAAACGGGTTTGTTTGGCGGTGCAGGTGTTGGTAAGACGGTTATTATTCAGGAATTGATTCATAATATTGCCAAGCAGCACGGCGGTTATTCTGTATTTGCCGGAGTTGGGGAGCGAACACGTGAAGGAAATGATCTTTGGCGTGAAATGAAAGAATCCGGTGTTTTGAACAAAACCGCTTTAGTCTTTGGTCAAATGAACGAACCACCGGGAGCGAGATTGCGTGTAGGTTTA
>PFVB01000038.1 GCA_002790395.1 Ignavibacteriales bacterium CG_4_9_14_3_um_filter_34_10
CGGACAGTATTGCTGTTTATACATTAAGTCCCTATTTATATTGGTATTTGGGTGCTGATGGGACTGGACTTACATATGAAATTGATTTAGAAACATTGACTTCTGGATTAGACAATGTTGCTGATTCAACTGGAATAACAAATTTATTTAAACAAGTTACTAGTTTAGCTGCCGGGCAGAGTTATGTTTTTGCAGTCAGGTCTTTTAATGGCACGACTTATTCTGCATGGTCAGCACCTGATACGTTCTATGTTGTCGGAGGAGTTGCTTCTGTTACAGCTATTCCTTCTTATCCAACAGATAGTTTAGTAATTTATACTAATCAACCGACATTTTCATGGTATTTGAATGGTTCATCATTGGGATTGACTAAATACACAGTCAGATGGAAAGCAGGTTCAAATTCATCAGACTGGAATACAACTTATGATGGTTCAGCAGATGTTACTGATTTAAATACTCCGTTCTATGCTTTGCCTTCAACATTAAGCTGGGGAACAAATTACTGGTGGGCTGTTGCTGTTTATGACGGAACAAATTATTCAACATGGACAGTTGATTCATTCTACGTTACAAATACAACAACAACTGTTTCATTAGTTCAGACAACACCAATTGGTGGTGCCACAGTTGCTGCTTCTTCGGTTGATTTCAACTGGTACGCAATTGGGGATGTAAGTTCCTATACAAATTATACTTTGGTTTATAGCTATTCAGATGTTTTCGCTCCTGCTGCTACGACTACTATAAGTATTCCAATTACATCAAATATCGGTACATATAATGATTCATTAATTGCAGGTGCAACTTATTTCTGGAAAGTTGGACTTGATGGTGGTTCATATTCAGGTATTGACACTTTTTATACATCACCTGGAAGCAATCCAATTCAGCCTTTGATTGGTAGTCCAAATAAAGTTGTAATAGCAACAAATGCACCAACCTTATCATGGGTGGTTAATAATCAGCCTGCCTCTGAATTAAGTTATGAACTAGAAGTAAGTTCTGCTCCTGATTTTTCAGATGCAAAACAATATACTCAGATTGCCAAAAAGCATTTTGATGTTTCCAATTTGGAAACCGGAAAGGTATACTATTGGAGAGTAAGATCAAAGAATGAAAGTGGCAGTGTTTCGCTTTATTCAGGAACAGGTAATTTCAAAGTCGATGATCCTACTGATGTAAAAGAAAACATAATACCGAATAAATTCTCCGTTGAACAAAATTATCCTAATCCTTTCAATCCTGAAACAAGTATAAGATTCTCGATTCCACAAACATCTTATGTTACAATCAAGATATATGACATGTTAGGACAGGAAATCAAATCTCTTGTTAACAGAGAATTTAAAGCAGGTACATTTACAATGAATTGGAAAGGCGATGATAACTTTGGAAGAAAAGTATCATCAGGCACATATATTTATCGTGTTGTAAATGGAAATAATGTTTCAACGAAGAAAATGGTTCTTCTAAAATAAGTGAATAATTGATTTAGTTTGGCGGCGTATTGCCGCCTTAATTTAACTATTTCAAAAAAATTTACGAAAGGAGAAATTTAAAAATGAAAAGTTTTCTTTACTCAGTTTATATATTAATGCTGCTTGGCGTGATCACTCTTGCTGTTCTTGCTTGCCAAAGTTTTTATTTATAGATTTTTATTGAAAAATTATTTTAAGAAAGGTCACTCAAAAGGTGACCTTTTCTTTTAAATAAATATATTAATTTTTATCTTTATACAACTAATTATGATAATTATATGAACAAATTCATTCCATTTATTATTTTATTAATTTTTATGATAAATTTATCAGCACAAAACAATGAAGAACAGATGAATACTCTTATTGAAGAAACAAGATTGAAATTTGCACCCGATAAACGCACTGCGATTTTTAATGTTTCATTCACACAAGATGGAGATATTTGTACTGTAACCGGTGAAACAGATAATCCGGTGGCAATAAAATATTTTCTTGAAAAGCTTACTGAATCGAAAATTAATTTTAAAGAAAAAATATCTCTTCTTCCTTCTATACAAATTGGCGAAAGAAAATTTGGGGTGGTTACTGTCTCTGTAGCAAATTTAAGAACGAAGCCGGATCATCCTGCCGAGTTGGCTTCACAAGCGTTATTAGGAACGCCTGTGAAAGTGCTCAAATATGATGATGGATTTTATCTTGTCCAAACACCTGATAAATATATTGCCTGGGTTGATAGTGATGCAATAGAATTATTTAATCTTGCTGACTTTAAAATTTATATTGATTCAAGAAAAGTTATTTTTGTAAAGGAATATGGTTTTGCTTTTCGTGATGACAGTGAGTTATCAGGTCATGTTTCTGATTTGACAAAAGGAAATATTCTTGAGTTTGTTGATGAATCAAAGGAATTTATTAAGGTGAAATTCCCTGATGGTCGTATGGCTTTTCTTGAGAAATCTGACGCGGTTTTATTAGATGACTGGAGTAAAACAAGAAATCCTGACGCACAATCTATCTTGGGCGAAGCTTTCAACATGATGGGAATACCATATCTTTGGGGCGGAACATCATACAAAGGAATTGACTGCAGCGGTTTTACGAAAACAGTATTCTTTCTTAATGGTATTCTTCTTTCGCGTGATGCATCCCAGCAAGTAAACCAAGGCGAAGGCATAAATACTCAAAGCGGATTTGAAAATCTTCTGCCCGGAGATCTGCTTTTTTTTGGCAGGAAAGCCAATGAAAACAAGAAAGAAAGAATTACTCATGTTGGTATCTACATTGGAAATATGGAATATATTCATGAATCCGGAAGTGTGAAAATAAATAGTTTCGATCCAAATAGTCCTATATTCAGCATTCATAGACTTAGTCAATTCGTAAGAGCAAAAAGAATATTAACTTCGGTCGGAAGTAATGGAATTGAAAAAATAAGTGAGAATAAATTTTATAAAGGAGAAATAAATTGAAAGATTCAAGAAGAAATTTTATTAAGAAAACTACTGTTGCAGGGCTTCTGACATTCATTCCGGGGAAAAATTTATTTGCAAATTTTAATATCATAAACAGGAATACAGATAAAATGAAATTGACTTTTAAACCTTACACACTTGAACTAAAACATGTTTTTACGATTGCAACAAATTCCCGTAAAACTACTCCGGTAATGCTTACAAAAATTGAATATGATAATTTTGTGGGATATGGAGAAGCTTCAATGCCACCTTATCTTGGTGAATCTCACGAAACAGCAGGAAAATTTTTATCGAAAGTTGATTTGAGTAATTTTAAAGATCCTTTTGATATGGAAAACATACTTGCTTATGTAGATTCGATTGAATCGGGAAATCCGGCTGCAAAAGCTTCAATCGATATAGCTCTTCATGATTTAATAGGAAAAATATTGAAAGCTCCTCTTTATAAAATTTGGGGATATGATAAAACAAAAGCTCCATTTACATCCTACACAATCGGGATTGATACTGCGGAAGTAGTGAAGCAAAAAGTCAGAGAAGCTGATGAATATAAAATTATCAAAGTGAAACTCGGAAGAGAAAATGATAAAGAAATGATTGAGACAATTCGTTCTGTAACAGATAAACCAATTACAATCGATGCAAATCAAGGATGGACGGACAAAGAGAAAGCACTTGATATGATTTACTGGCTGAAGGAAAGAGGAATAAAATTCATTGAACAGGCGATGCCAAAACAAAATATTGATGACAATGCATGGCTGACCGAACGAAGTCCGCTTCCAACATTCGGAGATGAATCGGTACAAAGACTTCCTGATGTAATTAAAGCTCACGGAGTTTATTCAGGAATAAATATTAAGTTGATGAAATGCACTGGACTTCGTGAAGCAAATAAAATGTTAAATCTTGCACGTTCTTTGGGAATGCAAGTTATGATGGGATGTATGACCGAAACTTCCTGTGCTATTTCAGCTGCATCGCAAATAGCTCCAATGGTTGATTGGGCTGATTTAGACGGTGCTTTGTTGATTAGAAATGATCCGTTTGAAGGTACAAAAGTCATTGATGGAAAAGTAACATTGACTGATGCTTCCGGAATCGGATTGACAAAAGTTGATAAAAATGTGATTTAACTTTCATGAAAAGTTTTTTTCTTTTAGTTATTCTTTCATTGCTTCAATGTTCATCGGAAATTATTTCTTCAAGTGAAGTTTATTTCAGAATTAATCAGGTGGGTTATTCAATAAACGAACCAAAATCTGCTGTAATTCTTTCAAATAAAAATTTTTTGAATAAAAAATTTCATATTGTTTCTGTAAATGAAAATGAAGAAATTCTTGAAGGTAAAATAGCAAAGAATTATGGACAATATGCAAGTTTCAAATATTCATATCAGATTGATTTTTCAAGAGTAATTAAGACCGGCAGATATAAAATCAAACTGGAGGAATATATTTCGCCGTCTTTTGAAGTCGGAGAAATTAGCTATGAAGAAATGACAACTGCATTATTGGATTTTTTCAAAGTTCAGAGATGCGGATATACTTCACCTTATTTGCACAAAGTTTGTCATATAGCTGATGCCACTTCGTTGATTTTTGATGGAAAACAAACAGATGAAAAACTTGATCTTACCGGAGGCTGGCATGATGCTGGAGATTATACCAAATTCTTAAATACCACTGCTTATGCAACTTACATGTTGATATTTTCATACGAGTTTGATCCAATTAAATTTGGTTTCGATAATGATAACAATGGATCGCCGGATATTTTAGAGGAAGCAAAAATCGGGCTTGATTGGCTGCTCAGATGTAATTATCAAAATAAATTGTTGGTTACTCAAGTGCAGGATTTACGTGATCACGGAGTTGGCTGGAGAATGCCCGAAAACGATACTTTGCGATTTGATCGTCCAGCGTTTTTAGGAATAGGGAAAAATTTAATCGGTATATATGTTTCTGCATTGGCAATCGGTGCGAGAGTTTGGCGTGAAAAATTTTATATGGATGAATTTGCAGATAAATGTTTAACAACGGCTGAAAATTTTTATGCTCTCAGAACTAATGTTCATGATGTCGATTCATCCGGTACCGGGGCCTATTTAGATAAAACTTTTAATGGTAAATTGGCACTTGCCGCAATCGAAATGTTTAAAACCTCCAATAGAAAATCATTTCTTGAACAAGCTAAAAATTATGCAAATTTAGCGGGTGCGGATTATTGGTGGAGTTACGGCGATATTTCAACACTAGCACATTTCAGACTAAGTGAATATGATAAAAAATATACAGATTTTATCAAAATGAGTTTGACGCATTACAAAAATAATTCGAAGATGAATGTTTTTGCCAACGGAGTACCATTTAGTTGGGGAGCGAATAATACCTTGCTGGGAATAAGTTTGCAGAATATTCTTTATAAAAAAATTACTGCTTCATCTGAGTTTGATACTGTTGCGACGGAACAAAAAGATTATGTCCTTGGAAAAAATCCTTGGGGAATATGTTTTGTTTCAGGATTTGGTTTTCGGTCATCTAAAAATCTTCATCATCAAGTTCGATTTTTTACAAACAAACTACCTGGAGGATTTGCAGCCGGTCCTGTCAATAAAAAACTTTTCGAATCATATGCAATTATAATATATAATTCTAATGCTGATAGCCAATTCCAAGATGAATCAGCAGTTTATTATGATGAGAAAAATGATTATTTGACAAATGAACCGACAATTATTGCAAATGCTACGGCAATTTTTGTAACAGGGAACCTTTCGTCTAATAATTGATCGATTTCCAATTTCGTTTCATTATGATACAATGGTTGAAAGCAGAAGTTTGATTTTTTAATGATAAATTGAATATTTCTTGGGCATAATTCTTGCGAACAACTATTGACTTTAATAAAAGGTAAATAAATATGACACGAAGTATTAGTTTAATTCCATCCGGATTTCCTTTTTTGGATAAAAAGTGGGGTGGAATATACCGTGGCGGAAGCTATTTAGTGATTGGTCCGAGAAAATCAGGAAGGACATTATTGGCACTTCAGTTTGCTTCAGAATGTGCAAAATCATCTGAAGTGTGTCTTTATTTTACAAATATGCGTCCAAAAGATTTGATGATTCAAGCTGCTTCGTTGAATTTTGACATACAATCATATATGAATCATAATTTACTGGTTGTTGTAAGAATTGCTTCTCCAAGTGAAATTTATGATGTACCAAATCCCGATGATTATTTAGCAGAATATTTACATGACATTGTTGCTGTTGTAAATCAGTATAAACCAAATAGAATCGTTTTTGATGAACTGACGCCATACATTGGATTCCGGAATATAGATTATTTAAATGATGTTTTTTTGAAAACGCTTGAAGAGGTTGAAGATAAAAACATTAACAGTTTCTTTATTATTGGCGAACCTGCCACACAAAAAGCCCAATTAATTGTTGATACACTGCGGCATTCCGTTACAGGGAGTATTCTGTTAAAAAAGAAAGCTGAACAACTTGCCGGACAGTTTTACGGCGGCACTGTAATTATTAGTCCAAATGTTGGACATACTGAAGGACAATTTACTGCTGACTATATTATTGAACCCTATAAGGGAATTTCAGTTGAACCTACAATCATGAAAACCTTCACAAGGAATGATTCCGAGAGTGAGGAACGATTACCTGAATTATCAAAAATATTTAAACCGATCACAAAAATCAAACACGAAAATATTGATGATATGCAAATGAATTTTTCAAATATATATTCAATTGAAGATTTTCATTTAATTATAAATAATCAAATCGCATTATTTAAAAGTACCGGGCAGGAATTTCATTTGGTTTCACTTAAGTTAGATTCATCTGCGATCTTAAAAGGTTTGATCACTTTGAATCAACTGAAAAATTCGGTTGGAAAATCAGTACAGAAAAAAGATAAAATCTGCATAGTCGAAAATACTATCTTAGTTTTGATAGCAAAGACAAATGCTCATCTGTTAAATGAGATAATTAAAAAAATACGAATTAATCTTCCAAGTCGGGATGAAGTTTATGTAAAAGCTGTAACTGAATTTATAAAAATTTACACACTCGAAATTTCCAATTCATTCAATAATTCGGCTGAGCTGATAGAATTAATTTTATCGGAAGAAGCCACTAATGCTCATTTAACATTAAGTGAATTGACCTAAAATGATTCTAAGAAAATCAATATTGCTTTTCTTAATTTTATTTTCTTCAATAATTTACTCTCAAAATCTAGATGCAGTTCTAAAGAAGCAAGCTTTATCTCATATGAAAAATGGCAGATATGGTGAAGCAATTGATTTGCTGAATAAATATGTTTCCAATAATGCACAGCTTGCAGAAGGTTATAATCTTCGTGGTTTCTGTTATGAAAAAAGAGGCGAGTATCAAAATGCTGTTTTTAATTATCGTCATGCAAACAAACTGGAACCCGAGAATAAAGAAATCAAAGCAAATTTATACAGAGCAACAAGTGATTGGCATGTAATTCTTGAAAAAAAAATTGAAGGGCATCACCGTGAGATTGCAATAAATCCAAAGAACCCTGTCAACTATCTTGAAATTGGAAAATGTTATCGCTGGCTTGAAAAATTTGAACTTGCAGAAGAATGGTATGACAGATATCTTGAACTTGATGATAATGCTTCGCCTGATGAAATAATTAGATATGTTGAGATACTGGCAAAAACACGTTCGATACTCAAAGGCGAAAAGATTTTAAAGAAATATACTGACCGTTATCCCGGTGACTGGAGATTATGGAGCAGATACGGTTATTTTACTTACTGGCTTGGCAAAAACAAAGTTGCTGAAAAGGCATTCAGGACAGCACTTAGCTTCAAACCATTTTTTGAAGAAGCAGAAGACGGATTGGATTTAGCAATAAATGAACCTTATGTATTGCAGGATATCGGAAGAAGATGGGAAGACAGAGAATATATTATTGACAGATATTTCAGAATATTAAAGAAAAATCCGGAGAACGATAATATTCGTTTTTCGCTGATTGAAGAATTGATGAAAGTGCAGCGTTATGAAGAAGCCTCTCAACAGCTTTTAATTCTAAAACCAAAGTATGAAGGTCAGGAAAGATTTGATGTGATTTATACTGAATTAAAGTCAATTCGGCAGGATTTGTTCTACAATCAGTTTGAAAAATTCACGGCAATTTTAATGCAAAACCCGACTGACAGAGAAGCAGTGATTCATCTTGCTAATGCTTATGCTGACGCAGAATATTACAGTCAGGCAGATACAGTTCTGACAAATTATTTGTTCTTCTATCCTTATGATGATGAAATAAAATTACTCCGTTCAAATTTTGCTGCAAGAGAAAAAAACACCGAGAAGTTCGTCAGCATTCTTTCTGAAATAATTAACTCAAATCCGAATAACAAAGAGGCGGTTGATATTTTAGCTTCATACTATGCATCAGAATTTGAATATGATTCTTCAATAGTTATTATCAATAAATATTTTGAAATCAAGAATGAAGATCAGGATTTAGACCTTCGGGTAGATTTAGGAAAATATTATGCATGGAATTACCAATGGGAAGATGCCCGTGATCAGATTGATATTGTATTAAAATATGATCCCAATAATTTAGATGGTCAGCTTTTGTATGGGCAAATCACAAGCTGGACGGTCGATGAGAATGAATTTCCAATTGCCGAAAAATATTTTAATAATGTACTGGAAAATGATGGTCAGAATATATCTGCTTTGCTTGGTATGGCGACAATGCGGGCATGGACAAGAAATTTAGATGATGCAAAAATGTATATCGATTTAGCCAAAAAGTATCATGGCACCAATCCGGAGATTGAAAGCACAGAGAATTTTTATAATTCTCAAGTTGCAATTACTGAAGAACTGAAAAATTTAGAGATTAAAAAAGAAGCAGCAAGATTAGTACAGCAAGGCGAATGTGATGATGCAATTGACAAATACAAAGAGTACATGGAAGCAGTTAAAAATCCGGACAGATTAACATATATTGAATTAGCCGGGACTTATGTTTGTGCAAAGAAATATGATGATGCCATAGAACTTTATACTACTTTGTTAAATGATAATTATGAGTTTGATTTGGCACTGCAAAGAGCAAAATGTTATTTGTGGAATGACAATCCCGACAGTGCCATTGTTGAATTAAACAAACTTGTTCAGGATCAGCCCGATGATTATTGGACAAACGTGTTCTTGGCTGATGCTTACATGATGAAAAATGAATACAGAGATGCTGAAAATATTTATGACAAAATACTGGAAACTTCGGAAGATACCGAACAAAAAGAATTTCTAAAGAAAAAGATTGAATATATTCCACCTTATGGACTATCAGGAAAATTCCGAAGTGCTGTAAATTATTTGATTCCTTATAATCTGTCGGTTACGCCAAATGCAAATTTTTATAAGGATAACCAAAATCTTCAGTACAATGATTATGGACTGCGATTAGAAACTGGTTTTGCAAGATATTTTTCTTTTTCAGTTGCGTATAAAAATACAACTTTGTACAATTTAATTGCATCACCAAAGTATTCTTATGATAATCTGGAGTCCATTATATTTGGTTTGTATTTTATTCCTACAGCTAATTTTAATATTGGTGCAGGTATGGGTAACATGCGTATGAACGCTAAAGGCAAAAAAAATATTGGATTTGTAAATGTGAATTTCAATAAAAATAACCTTTATGGTGCATCAATTTATTATGAGGACGATGATTTACGAAGAATTTTGCAATCACCAAATTTAATAGGTGTCAACTTAAATGCTTATCGGTATAATTCATCAATCTTCTATAATTACAAAAAATATTTAAGGCTTGATCTGTTTTATAGTTATTTTAAAATTAGCGATAGCAATCGTGGCAATTCTCTTGTATTCAAGTTTTCTAAATATTTCAAGAATAATGTTACTGCGGGATACGAGTTCAATTTTTCTGATTTTGGATTTATAGCCACTTCTTATTATTCGCCTCAGAATTTTACAGTACATTCTCTTTGGGCAGAATGGCAAGCATATTCAGATAACAAAACGAATTTGATATTTGGCGGAAAGGTTGGATATGCACCATCTGTAGATTTTATAATAAGTGATGTTTATGGCGATTTGAATTACAAAATATTGAATAACCTAAATTTTAGGCTTAGATTAAATGTTGGTAACTCATTCAGGTTTGATTCAAGTTACAGATATTTTTCAGCCCGGGCTTATATTGTATGGAATTTTTTCTAATCAAACATTTAATTATTTTTGCTTAACTAATACAGAGAAAATCTATGTTGAAAAATAAATTATGCGCAATTTCTTTATCAGTTTTATTTACAATATTACTTACTTCATATTTAATTTCTAATAGTAATTCAGAAAGAATACTACATTTCAATGCCGGAATGATTGACATTGGTAACTCCGAAAAAGGTATCAGTCAAAACGATTTGGGGAAAGCAGTTCCAATAGAAGGAAACACAGAGCAGCTGCAGTTTTTTTTTGATGCAGTCAAGAAAGCAAAATCCAAAACCGTTCATGTTGCTCATTACGGTGACTCAATGGTTTGGGGGGATATTATTTCGGAAGATTTGCGTGAGATATTTCAAAAGCAATTTGGCGGAAAAGGAATTGGTTTTCTTTCTTTTTCAAGTGATGATGTTTCTGTACGTCAGACAGTGAGACAGAAATATTCAAGTGACTGGGATTTTGCAACATTGTTTACGCGAAATGACAAAAGATACGAGATTGGAATAAGTGGTACAGCCGCAGTTTCTAAAGGTTCAAACTGGGTTGAATATGATTTTACGAATGAAAGAGCTTCTTCTTCTTCATTTTCAGAATTTACTGTCTATTCATTAAATAAAAAATCCAGTTCGAAAATTTCTTATGAAATTTCATCAGGTGAAAAAAAATATCTAACACTTCCTCAATCCGATGGTTTATCATTAGTATCTGAAAAATTAAATCATTCAACCAAAAAAATTAAATTTTCTGTTGGAGATTCTCCTGATACATATTTTTATGGTATTAATTTCGAAAGTGGCAATGGTGTTTATGTTGATAATTTTCCGATCCGCGGTAATAGCGGCGTTTCACTTCAGGATATTTCTGAAAATATTTATAAACAATTTGATGCTGAATTAAATTATAAATTAATTATACTGAATTTCGGTGTAAATGCAATCGGTGTAAATGGACTTTGGTATGAAAAACAAATGGGGAAAGTTATTGAAAGATTGAAAAGAATTTTTCCCGAAACAAGCATTTTGATTGTCAGCACTGCAGATAGAGCCATTAAAAAGGGAAGTTCATTTCAGACTGATGAAAAAATTATTGAATTAGTTGACATACAAAAAAAGATTGCTCTCAAAAATAAAGTAGCTTTTTGGAATATGTACGAAGCAATGGGTGGTAAAAATTCCATGGTTAAATGGGTAGATAATTCACCTTCTTACGGATTAAAAGACTATGTTCACTTTACATCATTAGGTGGTAAAAGAATCGCAGAGCTTCTTTTTGAAGCTATGCAAAATCTAATGAAGTGAAAATTACTTTTTAGAGTTTCTAATTAGCTTTATATCTTTTATGTAACTTCATATCTTGCCTCAATTTAGATAAAATTTTTTCATAAAAATGTATTAAATTGAGGCAGGAATCTCAAAAGATTCAATTCAACTCGACTTCTAATAATAATATTGCTATTTTGAGCTGAAAAACAATATTTTATTGGCATTATTGTTGTTTTTTAGTAAAAAAAAGACCAAAACTAAAATGAAAAATGACGATATAAATAGATATCAAATAGAATTAGACAATAGGGAAATCAGTGCACCAAAAAGAAATGTGCGAAAGGAAAAGCTTCGTACAATAATAATATCCGGAATTTCTTCAGCTGTTTTAATGATAATAATTTTAATTACACTCCCGCTTACAGTGCTATCGCTTTCAGGTTTATTTGTTTATTCAACAATAGTCAGTCTGGTCATTTTTCTTTTCATACTTTTGTTCAGATATTTCTCAATTTTAGTGCTGGCATATCTTTATATTACCAAGTTTACAGTAGAGAAAAAGAACAGTTATTATCCGTTTATATCGATTATTGTTCCTGCTTACAATGAAGGAGTAGTAATAAAAGATTCGGTTAATTCATTATTAAATCTTGATTATCCAAACTATGAAATCATTATTGTCAATGACGGCTCTACCGATAACACTGCAGAGGCAGCTTCGGCATTAGTAGGAAATCAACAGGGAAGAACAAGTCAGGTAAAAGTATCTCTAATCAATAAGCCCAATGGCGGAAAGGCAAAAGCTTTGAATGCTGGGATACAATATTCGGAAGCAGATTTTATTTTATGCATGGATGGCGACTCACAATTGACTACAGATACATTGAAAAATGGTGTCAGGCACTTTATTGATCCTGAAGTTGGAGCTGTTGCAGGAAATGTAAAAATTCAAAACAGGAATAAATTTTTGACTGATTTGCAGGCTTTGGAATATGTTGAAGGGTTAAATCTTGCCAGAAGTGCACAAGGACAGCTTCGACTAGTAAATATAATTCCCGGTCCGATTGGATTTTTCAGGAAAATAGCTTTAAAGGATGCAGGTTTTTATTCAAGCGATACATTCGCAGAAGATGCTGACCTGACATTAAAAGTATTGGCAACCGGTTGGAAAATTAATTATGAACCAAATGCAATTGCACTAACTGAAGCGCCTGAAACACTTCATCAATTGTTAAAACAAAGATATCGTTGGACTCGCGGAATTATTCAGGCAATCCGAAAGCATAGGCAACATATTTATAATCCGACATTGAACTTTGCGAATACAATAGTGCTGTGGTCAATGGTTTATGAAGCACTTGTGTGGCCTTTTATGAATGTATTTGCAAACTTATTTTTTATTGTTGTTGCTGCCGGGTATGGAATGTTAAAATGGATATTTTTCTGGTGGCTCGGTCTGGCTTTGTTGGATTTGATGGCAGCTATTTACTGTGTGGCTGTAGAAAAAGAAGAATTCAGACTTGTGCCTTATGCAATTATTTATCGCCTTGTTTTTATTCTATTGATTGATGTTACTAAAATGATGGCAACAATCGAAGAATTTTTAGGTTTCCAAATGACGTGGGGAAAATTGCAAAGAGTAGGATTTAGTCAAAAATAAATTTAAAAGTTTAATAACCTGGAGTAAAAAATGGAATTAATTCCAATACTTTCGTTAATCATATTAGTTGCAACAGTATCTACTTTCATACTTGCTGTTGGAGCTTATGTATTATATAAAATCCGAGAAAGGAAAGGTGTTGAAACTGCAGCTCAGCCTTCTTCAATTCCTGCTGAACTGTTAGCACCGACTCCCATGCTTGCTGAACAGCCAATGACTCAGACAGCCAGCAGAATGAATTATTCAAAATCACCAATGCAGGAACCGATTTATGCACCGGCACAGGACAACGCTCCTCAATTAAGACCAACATTTGTCGGGCAGAAAAATCAGCGTATGAATTTTACTGAAGCTTCACAATATCAAAAAACCGATGCAAGAACTTTTGAAGGAGAAAGGTATTCGCAGCCACAAAGATTCACACGTTACACCGGTGAGATCAACCGCGATACCTCGAAACAAAAAGAAGAAAAGGAAGTATTGCGATGGCGTTAATGATTCCTGAAAATGAAGAGAAAGAGAGAATAGATGGTCCTAAGCTCGGTCTCAGGGTCAACTATTTAATCATCATTGCAGGAGGATTTTTACTGCTTTTTGGAGGGATTATAGTTTTTCTTCTGATAGTAAAAAATGTCTATGGCAGTTTTTCAATTTCAGAAATTGTTCCCTCAAAAGAAAATTTAAATAAAGTGATGTTTGAAGATAAAGCTGCAATATTATATCCACGTTACACAGAAAATCGATTTGAAGAAGGAAACACGTGGGTTCAGGATAATGTTGAAATGTGGAAATCATATTTCAATATTATTAAAATGAAGTACGATTTAATTACTGATACAGATATTGAAAAAGGGAAGCACTTCAAATATAAATTGCTGATTTTACCGGGTGCTCAGGCAATAAGTGACAGACAGATTATTCAGATAAAAAAATTTTTAGATAAAGGCGGAAGTATTTTTGCAACAGGTGGAACCGCCTCATACTCTGATGAAGGAAAATGGCGCGGATGGAATTTTTTTACCGAAGTTTATGGACTTAGTTTTACAAAAGAAATCAAACCGGATGAACTTTATAAAATCCATACTCTTCGGGGAAATCTACCACTGACGGCAGGAATTCCAACCGGTTATGCATTAAAAATTGCTACATGGGATAGACCTATTTACGCAACAATTCTTGAACCACGAGTTACGCAGGTCAGTTTTTGGTATGACTATCGGAGGGAAGCAGGGTTAGTCAGGGAAGAAGTTAAAAAAAGTGCCGGAATAGCTTATGGTACTTATGGCAAAGGCAGATTTGTTTGGTACGGTTTTGAATTGACTTCTGTTATTGGTAAGCAGGAAGAATATGTGAATTTTGAAAAACTATTTACAAATTCAATAAACTGGCTTGTTTATAAACCGACAATCTTAGTCAAAGATTGGCCAGCTCCTTATGATGCTGCAGCAATTTTCGTCCCGATGATTGATGGTTCAGCTTCGAACATAAAAAACATTTTTTCAATACTGAAAAAAAATGGTGCGGACGCTTCATTTTTTATGGATGAACAAACTGCATTAAAAAATACATCATTACTTCAACAAATTTCAAAATATGGAAGTTTAGGAATCAGAGCCGATATTGGCTTCCTTGAATCTGCCAATGATACAAGTAATAAATTATATGATAAAGTTACTCAATACTATACAGTAAAAGGAATTAAGGACACTATTCAGAAAATCTCCGGAGTGCCGGTGAAAGGCTTTATGCCGCAATTTGGCTTTTATGATGAGAACACTCTCCAGGCAATGTCAAAAAATAATCTTGATCTTTTGATTACTGACTCATTGACTGACAGGTCAGTTCCTAATCTGGAAATCAGGAATGAAAATCCAATATTGATTGTTACAAAAACTGCCAGAGATGATTATGAAGTAATTAAAAAATATGGATTATATCAAAGGGAATTTCAGACTTATACATATGAGGAAGATATTGACAGACTAGTTTTTGAAGGCGGACTTTATGTATTGAAAATGCATACTTCATATCAATTAAGACCTGAAAATATTGGTGTAGTGAGCGAATTGATTTCTTATATGAAAGAGAAAAATGTTTGGGTTACTTCAGTAGCTGAGATGATAAATTGGTGGAAACGAAAACAGGGACTGGAAGTTACTTTCCAAACTAGAAGCCAGAGAAGGATTTCACTTGAAGTATCAAACCCAAGAGATACCGAGATGAAAAATTTTGCTGTTCAGGTGAATGTAAATAAAAAAATTAAAAATATTCGCGTATCATCAGATTTAATAAATATTAAAGTTCCGAAATCGACTTTCGATGAATCTACACAAACTTTGTATCTTTATATTGAAAAGATGAAACCGCACGAAACCAATTCGTACATAATTGATTTTGAAAACGTAAATGAATCAAGCACTGTGAAGTTATTTTAAAATATGAAAAAGTTTTTATTAACATATTATTTCAGAATAGTGTTATCAGGACTAATGGCAGCATTAATTGTCAGCTGTGTTGATACTATTACAAATCCGAATGATACGACTAATAAAACCGGTGTGATTACATTTGAAATTTATTCTCCAAAATCTTCTGACTCATTACATATGGGCAGAAATATTGTTGTTTATGCGGCAGCTGATGTTTCGGGCGGAAGCGGGCTTGTAAGTTTTGAATTGTTTGCCGGTTATGATCAGGTTTCACCGGTTTCCGTCCAAGGTTTTTGGGTAGATGAAAATGGAAATAATCCTGTTATTTATATAGATACTGATAGTTTAGAGAAGAAATTAAATCTTGACCCCTACAATTTGCCAGCTTCTTTTAATTACTGGATTACCGTTTATAATAAAAATAATCAATATAAAGTTTCTGATACACAGGTAAATCTTGTCATTAATAAAAAACCGGAAGTTCCAACAAATCTTACTATCTTGAAAATATCAGACAATTCTTACAATTTATTTTGGGATGATAATTCCTCAAATGAAGATAATTTTGAACTGTGGAGAAAAGATGGCAGTGCAGGTACTTTTCAAAAAATTTCTACTATAAATAAAAATAATATAAGCAAGAATGAGTATGTCCCGACGAGCAGCGCAACATATTCATATAAAATTCGTGCTGTAAATGGTTCCGGAAATTCTTCATTTAGTAATGAAGTCTCAACTTCGGGATTGAGCAGCGGTACTCCCTCTAATTTAACCGCACAGGCACTTGGTGCAAGTATGGTTCAGTTAAACTGGAAAGATAATTCGACAGGCGAACTTGGATTTAAGATTCAACGGGCACTGGCAAGTTCGAGTAACTTTACCCAGATTGCAATTGTCTCTGCAAATAAAACAGAATACATTGATGAAAATTTAAGTGCAAATACGAATTATCAATACCGTATTTCTTCATTTACAAGTTCAAGTCAGTCAGCATGGTCTGATGTTGTATATGCAACTACATACAATAAAGATGTACCAGCCCCGACAAACCTTGTTGCTACGTTTAACAGAACACTGAAAGCAGTTGAATTACACTGGAGCGATAATACAAATTTAGAAAACGGATCGATTGTAGAACGTAAGTTGGAAGCAAATTCCGAATATTCAGATCTTGCTTACACTGCACAAAATGAAAATTCTTTTTATGACTACGATATTTCATTTGATGAAGTTTATTACTATCGTATAAGATATATATCAAATGAAGATTTCAGAACTCAACCATCCAATGAGGACACTGCGTATGTTCCTGTGCTTCCTCCAAACGCACCGACAAACTTAAAAATATACGAATTTACAGCCGGCTCACTTTATGGATTGACATGGACGGATAACTCAAATGATGAAACCGGATTTCAAATATTGAGAAGGGAAAGCGGCACTAATACTTTGAAATATATTGATCTTGATGCCAATACAACTGCATATAATGATAATATTCCTTCTTCAACTAAAACTTATTATTATAGAGTAAGTTCAGTTAAAGATGGAAAGTATTCAGAGTATTCTAATGAAGTTAACACTGCAGGAACATCAAGTGGTTTTGCTGCTCCTTCGCAAGTAACAGCTGAAAAGGTAACATCGAAATTAGCGGTTAAATTATCATGGAAAGATAACACATCCAATGAACTTGGTTTCATCATCGAGCGAAGTTCAACCGATAATCCTTCATTTATCGAAATAAAAAGAGTTGGCCCAAATGTTACAAACTATGAAGATAATGGACCGGGAATTTATTACAGCGGCACGTTTACTTATCGGTTAAAAGCATTTAATGGACAAACTGAATCACCTTATTCTTTGACAGCAACAATTTTTATTCAGCCTTAGTGTGGAGATATTTATGATTGAAACAATAAAAATATTACTTGAAGAAGTCATACAAAATGCATCAGTTGTGTTGGACGAATCAGGAAATCTGCTTTATATAAATGCAAAATCAAAAGGATTTAATTTTAATTGTGCCGGCGGGAATAATTTTGTTAATACAATAACAAATAGCGGAAAAAAAGAATTAACCGAATTAGTCACCGGACTTCGTGAATCTAATCAACAGCAGGAAAAATCAATTGAGTTGAATTATGAAAATAAAGTTTCAATCTGGCATGTAAAAGCTTCAAAGCTCTCAATTGATAAACAAAATTTTATTTTAATTAATTTTTATGTAAGTGATGACAATTGCGATAAATCGGCATTGAGTTTAACTTTCAATGAATTGGAGATCAAAAAATATTTAGAGTTTGATTACATATCGTCCATTCTTTCAAAGCTCAAGTCTGCCTTTCCGTTCACATTTATCGGGCGGCAGAGATTCCTGCATGATATTGATTCAATCGACCAAATGATTTGGGTAAGGGACAACAAGGGAATGTTTTTATTGGCAAATAAAAAATTCCTTTCTCTTCACAATAAAAAACTTTCTCAATTACAAAACAAAAATTCTAAAGATCTTTTCGATTCTGCTGATTCAGAAATATTTAATATTGTTGATCGATATTTGTTGAAGACTCAGAAATCAATAATTTTCTCTTTGAATATTCATTTAGAAGAAGAAGTACCGATGAAATTCATTCAGATTCCATTGATCGATATTGATAAAAATATTGTCGCTATCATCGGAGTTTCAATCAGAGAGGAAATCCCTACTGAGAGAAATGGAAAAAACTTAATTGATTATAATAAAATTGCACCGCTTACAGAGGAATATTCATTTGTAATTAATATCGAAAACAAGTTAGAAAATTATTCGAACGCATTCTTTGAATTATTGAAGAAAATTTATTCATCGGAATTCGAAGAAGCTTTTATTCAATTTGAGAAAGATTACTTAAGCACAGGAATCAATTTGCTTATTAATTCTTTTCAAGAGAAATTTGTTAAAGAAAATGTCATAAATTTGGAAAGTCAAACATTTGATTTGTGTTTGAATAAAATTGAAAATGAGGATGGATTGATTGGTTATTTTGGCTTTTTAAAAGAGAAGGCAAAAAAAAATCATCAACAGAATGAAAAGGAGAAAATGTACGACTTATTAATACACTCAATGCCACAACCAATGTTTATTTATGATGTGGAAAATTTAAGGTTTCTTGATGTTAATCAAGCTGCATTAAAATTGTACGGCTATCTGCGTGAGGAATTTCTTGAACAAGATTTAACTGATCTTTATACTCCTGAAGACATTCAAACATTAATCGAAACATCATCAAACAGAAATGTCACAAGTGATTTTACTGGTCCGTGGAGGCACAAGCATAAAAATGGGAATATTTTTTTAGTTGAAATCAGCAAAACGTTAGTTGAATTTCAAGGTAAAAAAGCGTACTTCAATATTATTAAAGATGTTACCAAGAAAATTGCAAACGAATCACTGCTTAAAAAATATTCATTTACTTTTAAAAATTCTGATAATTTGTTAATCTCGACAGACCGAGATGGCTTTATCAATGAAGCTTCAGATTCCGCACTTGCATTTTTTAAGTTTTCGAAAAATGATTTCGGTTCAAAATCTTTTCTTTCATTAATCGGAGATGAAGATAGGGCAAAGATTAATGCGGAAATATTTCACTCAAATGTAAAAGATGTTATTACTATACAATCTAAATTAAGGAAACCTGATGAAGCAAATTCATCCGGCGAAATAATTGCTCAGCCGGTTACGGGCTTCGATAAACGAACGGAAAGTTTCATTATTATAATTCGTCCTGAAAAGAAGCAGGAACTAATTATTCGGAAAGTTCAGGACCCTCAAGAATCCACAGGGCTTGATGCAGGTTTCTTATCAAATCTTTTCCATGAATTATTAACTCCGATTAATGTGATGATTGGTTTTATTCAGGATATTACTGAAAATATTGAGCAGCCAACAAAAGAGCAGCAGGAATCAATTGATATTATTAAAGAAAACCAGCAGATGCTGATGCAGATTATTGATAATGCAGTAGAGTTTTCAAATATTGAACAGAATAAAATTGAACTTAACTCCGAGAAGATCTTATTTATTGATTTACTTGAAGGAATTGAAGAATCAATCAGGAAAATCGCAAGGAATAAACATGTTGATTTTAATTATGGAAAAATTTCTTCCTCGCTGAGATTTTCTAATGACAAGCAAAGAATTTCGACACTGATTACATTACTTACACGATTCGGAATTCAAGTAACAAAGAAGGACAAAATTTATTTATCTGCTTATCAAAAAGATGACGAGAAGTGGATTGTTTCTATCAGAGATGACAGGAATAATATCTCCGATGATTTATTGAAAAACATGCAGAGAATTTTGACTGATGACGAAAATGATTTGAAACATACATTTGGTATTTCAAGATTTACTATCAGGTTGTTTAGAAAGTTGGTTTTATTACTCGGTGGGATTACAGAAATTCCTAAAAAGTATGGTGAAGCACTTGAATTCGGACTTGTATTTCCTTATGAAATTTCATTTGAAGAAATTAAACCGGTTGAAGCAGAAATTGAAAGTCAGGAACATGAACATCCGGTGGAAATCAAGCCGGAAATTATTCAGACAAAACCTGTAGTTGCAGAAAAGGAAGTTGAAGTTAAACAACCGGTTCAGGAGACAATTGCTGCTGAAAGTAAAATTGAAGAAAAAATTGCTGAGCAGCCGCAACCGACATTTAAGCAAGTTGAAAAAGTTGTTTCATCAATTCAGGAAAAAGAAAAAACTGAAGAACCAAAACCAGTTGAGCAGGTTGAAATTAAAGAGCCAGAAAAACCAAGACTTAGGTTAAATGAATTATCCTGTCTTTATCTTGAAGATCAGATTGATTCACAAATACTTTTCAAAGTGCAGATGAAGGATTTGAAATTAATTGACTTTGCCCCAAGTTTTGAGAAGGCTATTCCGTTGCTTCAGGCAAATAAATATGATTTTATTGTTATGGATATTAATTTGCAGGGTGAATACAATGGTCTCGACGCTCTACGGGCGATTCAGAAAATGAAAGGTTTTGAAAAAATGCCGATTATTGCCGTCACGGCTTATGTCCTTCCGGGTGATCGGGATAGATTCATTAAAGCTGGTTTTTCAAATTTTATCACTAAACCAATTCTGAAAGACAAAATGGAGAATATCTTAAAGCAAATTTTCTGAAATTTTACTTGACTGATAATTTTCAACTTAGTATTTTGCCATACAAATGTATGGCATTATTATTTTATTCAGATGGTTTTATGAAAAATTTGACTGAGACACAAAAAAATATTCTCAATTATATAATTTACCAAAAAACTAAAGCCGGAATCACACCGACATTAGCTGAAATTGCGAACAAATTCGGATATAAGAACCGTGCGACAGTTCAGCAGCATCTTCAGGCAATTGAACGTAAAGGATTTCTCAAAAGAAAACCAAAACTTTCGCGTTCGCTTGAGCTAAATATTCAGGATAAATTTTTTGTCTCAACTCCGGTAATCGGTGAAGTAGCTGCCGGAAATCCACTGACGATTTATCCTGATTCGATCGATACAGTTCAACTTCCAACCATTGCTTACTTTCCGAATGATTCTTTCCTGTTGAAAGTAAAAGGCGACAGCCTGAAGGATGCTTTTATCTTCAGTAATGATGTTGTAATTGTCAATCCCAACAGCGAAGTGAAAAACGGGAAGTTTGTTGTTGCAATTCTCAATGACGCTGCTGTCGTTAAAAGATATTATAAAACTGATGGTAAAATTGAACTTCGCTCTGAAAATCCAGAATATCAAACAATAAGAATTGATGAAAACTTTCCGGCATTCAGTCTTGTTGGTGTTGTTATTGGGATTTATCGTTCACTCGAAAGACAGAATTAATCCGGCTGTATTATGAAAAAATTTAATAAAGGAATATTGAAATCGCCAACAGGAATGCTTGAAATTACAGCTACTGAAAATGGAATTTCTGCGATAAAATTTTTGGATGATTCTGCAAGTCTTCCTGTTTATGAAATGGACGAAAGAATTGAGCAATGCAAGCTTCAGCTTTGTGAGTATTTTGAAGGTGCGAGATTTAGTTTTGATATTACAATTGATGTTGAAGGAACTGAATTTCAGAAAAAAGTCTGGAATGAATTATTAAATATTCCGTTTGGACAAACGCAATCGTATCTTGAGCTGGCAATCAGACTTGGCGATAAAAAATCAATCCGTGCAGTCGGACTTGCAAACGGGAAAAATCCGCTTCCGATAATTATTCCGTGTCATAGAATCATTGGAAGTAACGGCAGTCTGATTGGATATGCAGGCGGTTTGTGGCGGAAGAAATGGCTTCTTGACCATGAAGCAAAATTTTCGAAAAGTGAAAAACAATTAGAAATTTTTCAGGTTGAATGAAATGTGGATACAAAAAGAAATTAAAATTGCTGAAAAACCGAGAGGT
>PFVB01000168.1 GCA_002790395.1 Ignavibacteriales bacterium CG_4_9_14_3_um_filter_34_10
TGTTGCTTAATTAAAATAATTTTTTGTCTCATTTTTATTGACAAGTTTCGTTTCATGCAAAAAAAATATGCCAGCCTAAAAACAAAGCTGACATATTCAAATACAATTTAATCTTCAGTTTCAGATTAAAGATTTATAACTCTGAAGAGTTTTCATATAGTTGGCGCGTTCAAAAGCTGCCGGCTCGGCAACTGATTTCTGACTCATGCTTCCTTTCATCATTTCGATACTTTCATATTCGTTTTCTTCCATCCAGCTTTTTACACCGTCAAGCAATTCCTTTATTCTTTTCGTTCCGTTCATTAACAATTCAGAACAGGTCATCGCAACATCACCGCCAGCCATCATGACTTTAATAATATCTTCGGAATTATGAACTCCGCTTGTCAGTGCCATGCTTGCCTTTATCTGACCAAATAAAATCGCAATCCATCTTAATGGCAGACGCATTTCAAAATTTGTGCTGAGTACAAGATTCGGAACGACTTCAAGATTCTCCAAATTAAAATCCGGTTGGTAAAAACGATTGAACATTACCAAAGCATCAGCCCCGGCATCATCAAGTTTTTTTGCCATGTTTGCCATTGAAGAAAAGAAGGGACTGATTTTTACTGCAACCGGAATTGTAACATTCGATTTCACAGCTTGCAAAGTTTCAATATACATATTCTCAACTTGTTCTGCAGTTACATTAATATCTGTTGGAATATGATAAATATTCAGCTCAAGTGCATCTGCACCTGCTTCCTGTATATTTCTTGCATATTTCACCCAACCGCCTGTACTCACTCCGTTCAGACTTCCGATTACCGGAATGCCGACTGATTTTTTTATATCCGCAATCAAATCAAGATATTCGACTGGTCCGAGTCTGAATTCTTTTGTATCAGGAAAATATGAAACTGCCTCTGCATAACTTTCGCTGCCGTGTGAAAGATAATGATCAAGTTCCCCGCTTTCATGCGTAATCTGTTCCTCAAAAAGCGAATGGCAAATAATTGCTGCTGCTCCGGCATCTTCCAGAGACTTTACATTGTCTAAATTATAAGTCAGCGGAGAAGCAGAAGGCACCAAAGGATTTTTTAATTTCAAGCCCATATAATTAGTTGTTAAATTCATGTTAACTCCAATTTATTCAAAATTTTCAGGAGCCTCTTTCAGAGACTCCTTTTTATTAATTATTTTGCTTATCATCACTATTTGAAAAATCAAGCCCCGACATTTGCTCATATAATTTCCATTTTTTCAAAACTTCTTCCTGTGCAAGCTTGCTTAACTTCTTTGCCGTTTCAGGATGAGATTTTGTCAACATTTTATATCTGGTTTCATTATAAATATAATCGGTTATTTTGATTTTTGGAGCTTTCGAATCAAGTTTCAAAGGATTCTTCCCTTCAGTTACATTATCAGGATTGTATCGGAATAATGGCCAGTGACCACTTTCAACTGCGAGTTTCTGACTTTCCATTCCTTTTGACATATTGATTCCATGAGCAATACAGTGGCTGTAAGCTATGATAATTGAAGGACCGTCATAAGCTTCTGCTTCAAGGAAAGCTTTGAGCGTCTGCAAATCATTTGAGCCCATTGCAACTTGTGCAACATATACATTCCCGTATGTCATTGCCATTCTTGCAAGGTCTTTCTTTGCATTTGGTTTTCCGCTTGCTGCAAACTTTGCAACTGCACCAATTGAAGTTGATTTTGAACACTGTCCGCCTGTATTTGAATAAACTTCTGTATCAAGAACAAGAACATTAACATTTTTTCCTGATGCAAGTACATGATCTAATCCGCCGTAACCAATATCGTATGCCCAGCCGTCTCCGCCTATAATCCAGACAGATTTCTTGACTAAATAATCAGCAAGTGTTAATAGTTTATTTGCATCTTCATTGTTGATTTTTTTTAGCTCATCTTTTAATTCAGCAACTTTTTCTCTCTGTTCATAAATTTCAACTTCATTTGTTTGTTTGTTATTTAATATTGATTCTACTAATTCTTGACTAAGAGTATCTTTTAATTTTACTAAAAGTTCTGAAGCATATTCTGACTGTTTTTCAATAGCCAGTTTCATACCGAAACCGAATTCAGCATTATCTTCAAAAAGTGAATTTGACCATGCAGGTCCTCTTCCTTCTTTATTTTTTGCCCATGGAGTTGTTGGCAAATTTCCGCCATAAATTGATGAACATCCCGTTGCATTTGCAATTATAGCTCTGTCACCAAACAATTGTGAAACTAATTTTACATAAGGAGTTTCACCGCAACCTGAACATGCACCGGAAAACTCAAACAATGGCTGTAGAATCTGACTTCCCTTTATTGTATCTACTTTCAATAATCTTCTGTCAAATTCCGGTATATCAAGGAAATAATTCCAGTTATTTCTTTCAGTTTCTCTCAATGGAATCTGAGGCATCATATTGATTGCTTTTAGTTTTGTCTCTTTTTTATTTTTTGCAGGACAAACTTCGACGCATAATCCGCAGCCAGTACAGTCTTCAACTGCTACCTGAATTGTATAAGCCAAGCCTTCCCATTCTTTGCCTTTGGCGGCTGTCCATTTATATGTCTCAGGTATATTTTCAGTATATTTTTTATCATAAATTTTGGTTCGGATAGTTGCATGAGGACAAACCATAGCGCATTTTCCGCATTGAATACATACATCAGGATCCCAAACCGGTACATCTATTGCAATATTTCTCTTTTCCCATTGTGTTGTGCCCGATGGATAAGTCCCATCCGCAGGCAATGCACTTACAGGTAAATCATCACCTTTTCCAGCTATCATCATGGCAACTGTATTTTTAACGTATTCAGGAGCTTTGTCAGAAACAATCGGAGGAAGTTCTATTTCACTTGTAATTGATTTCGGATATTCAACTTTGAATAAATTTGCCAGAGTCTGATCAACGGCTTCAAAATTCTTTCTGACAATTTCATCACCTTTTGCACCGTAAGTTTTCTTGATTGCTTTTTTGATTTGCTCAATCGCTTCTTCCCTTGGGAGTACGCCGGATATTGCAAAGAAACATGTCTGCATTATCGTATTGATTCTTACACCCATCCCGGTATTTTTTGCTACATCATAAGCGTCAATGACATAAAAGTTTAATTCATTATTAATAATATTTTCCTGCACGGTCTTTGGAATTTTATCCCAAGTTTCATCTTTTGAATAGGGGCTGTTGAGCAGGAATGTTCCGCCCTTTGTGATTTTTTCGAGTACATCATATTTTTCAAGCAGTGTAAATAAATGGCAGCCAATAAACTGAGCACTTTGAATTAAATATGGCGAGTGAATAGGAGTTTTACCAAATCTTAAGTGAGAAATTGTTGTTGAGCCTGATTTTTTTGAATCATAAACAAAATAACCCTGTGCAGAATTTTCTGTTTCTTCGCCAATAATTTTGATTGAATTTTTATTTGCACCAACCGTACCATCTGCTCCAAGCCCGAAAAACATTGCTCGTACAACATCATCTCTTTCAATAATAAAATTAGGATCGTAATCTAACGATGTAAAAGTAACATCGTCATTTATCCCGATAGTAAAATGATTTTTTGGTGTATCTTTTTTCAACTCATCATAAATTCCTTTAACCATCGCCGGAGTGAATTCTTTTGATGAAAGACCATATCTTCCACCTATAACTTTTGGTATAGGTTCGAATGGTAGTTCTCCTGCCATTAATGATTCACTGATTGCAGAAATTACATCCATGTACAATGGTTCTCCAATTGAACCAGGCTCTTTTGTCCTGTCAAGCACAGCAATTTTTTCAACAGTTTTCGGAAGTGCAGCGATTAAATGCTTTGGTGAAAATGGCCTGTATAATCTGACAACCAATACACCAACTTTTTCTTCATTTCTATAAGAAAGATATTCAACTGTTTCCTGAATTGTTTCTGCTCCGGAACCCATTACTACAATCACTCTTTTTGCATCAGGTGCACCAAAATAATCAAACAAGTGATATTGTCTTCCGGTCAACTTTGCAAATTGATCCATATATTTTTGAACAATTCCCGGGCATGCATCATAATATTTATTTACTGTTTCTCTTCCCTGGAAATATACATCAGGATTCTGAGCTGTTCCGCGTATAAACGGATTTTCAGGATTGAGTGCTCTGTTCCTGAATTCATCAATAAATTTTTCATTCAACATCGAACGAATATCATCTTTTGTTAATTGCTCAATTTTATTTACTTCATGAGATGTTCTGAATCCATCAAAAAAATGTATAAATGGAATTCGTGCTTCAAGTGTTGCAGCATGGGTAATTAATGCAATATCCATTACTTCCTGTACTGAAGCCGATGATATCAATCCAAAACCGGTTTGTCTTGTTGCAAGTATATCACTGTGGTCTCCGAAAATTGAAAGTGACTGTGCAGCCAATGACCTCGCTGAAACATGGAAAACTGCAGATGTAAGTTCGCCCGCAATTTTATACATATTTGGAATCATTAACAATAATCCTTGCGATGCAGTGAAAGTTGTTGTTAAAGCTCCACTTTGCAAAGAACCGTGAACTGCACCCGAGGCTCCGCCTTCGCTTTGCAATTCAGCAACTTTTGGAATCGTTCCCCATATATTTTTTTTGCCATCTGCCGACCATTGATCGGACAATTCACCCATTCCGGATGAAGGTGTAATAGGATAAATAGCAATTACCTCACTTGAATTGAACGCAACATATGCAGCCGCCTCATTCCCGTCAATTGTAATTTTCTTTCTTTCCATTAATGTAACCTCATATTTTAGTTTAATTGTTTTTTAAAATTATTTTGTGATAGCAATTATTAAGCCATCCCGAGATATGTTTTTATCACAAATCGGGTCAAAATCAGCGTTTTTGGACTCAAAATAATCTGTTTTGTCTGATTTTTTAGAAAACACACTTTCCCAGTCTTAAAATTAAGAACTTAGAACATATCCGTTGAATCTTTGTATGTAAATTAAAAAAATTTTGATTGAAATAAAAGATTCTTTTATCTTTATTCTTTTATCTTTATTCTTTTATCATCATGATTGTATCTCTCAGTACACCAAGTGAGCGCTGGCTCAGCAAATCAATTTTGACAAGTCCCATATCTTCAATTGAATACATATCAGGCTGAGTGATTATCAACCCAAGTCCTTTGTTTTTGGCAAATTCCAGTGCAACATATTTATTTATCGGCTCCGGTGAAATGACTAATCCGCTTGGATGAATTGACAGATGTCGGGGAAATGACGACAATTGCTTTGCATAGTTTATAACTGAAATCCATGGTTCTGAATCGAATTTAATTGATTTTGCTTCAGGAAATTTTTCTGAAATTACAGGAAGATTTGCAGCACTTGTCCATGGAATAAACTTGCTGTATTTCGAAATTTCCGAATCCGGAATTCCAAAAACCTTTGCAACTTCCCGAAATGCAGAGCGTGCCCGGAATGTAACATGCGTTGAAATCATTGCTACTTTGTCATATCCGTATTTATCGAAAACGTATTTAACAATTTCATCACGTTCACGCCATGAAAAATCAAGGTCAACATCCGGCGGTGATTTTCGTCCT
>PFVB01000067.1 GCA_002790395.1 Ignavibacteriales bacterium CG_4_9_14_3_um_filter_34_10
TGCAAATCCATGCAAGAGTGAACTCAATATCTTTTTACAATCATTAATTTTGAGCACTTCAGCAGAGATGATAAGCCATTTTTTATAAAGCAAAAAAATATTTACAGCTACAAGAATTAATGCAAATAAGAAATAAAATAAGTCAATCTTCTTTAACGTTTTGATAATCTCTTTGCCATTAATGTAATCTATTAGAAATATGAGCAATATGACGGCAATGAATATTTTTATAATAAGCAATAATTTATTATTCAAATGATTCCCTGCTAGATAAAGTCAACAAAAAATCCGATACCGAATTTTTTAATTCTGTTATAATAATATTCACTGAAATAATTATTGCCAATATAATAGTCAAGATAAAAAACAACTCCTTTACCATCCCAAGAACCGAACTTTACTCCTATCATATTATTATAATTTAATTTATACTTTGGCATTCCAATCAACTTAATATGTGAAGATAAAAAAACATTAATCTCACTGTTGGATTTTTCTGAATCATGAATTTTATAATTCAATTCATATCCTAAAGTGCTCCACCATTTTTGTATTAATGAAGGTCTTACCAAACTTGAATATCCTATAGAGGTAAAGGCTTTCAAACCGTAATTCGTTTTTTCATGAACATAGGCTGAAGTAATTTCTCCAAAATCCTGAGTAAATGGTATCGGTTCAATGTTTTTTTTCCAAATATTTTTTGTAAAATCAAAATGCCCGTCAACAAAATGAGCACTATTATGAATGATTCTAAATCGAAAAAAGAGTTTATCATTATTAAGTAGAAAAGAGACAGTTCCATTCCCTCCAAAGAATCCATCCAAAGCATCAATCTGCAGCCTTCTTCCTTGATAATTTGTTGATAAAGCATAAGCCATAAATTCAATACCAAAGGATATTTTTGCATCATTAAATGATAAGCCAATTATATCAACATTATTTCCAATATCCACTTTTAGATTTGCATTGTCAGGAAAGTATAATATTCCAAGCCGTGATTCTTGCATGTTTGCCTTTAACGGCAAAAAATGCAAGCCCATTGGCATAAGCTCAAAACCTGTTTCCTGAGCAAACATTTGGGATAAAAAAAGCAAAAAGATTAAAAATATTTTTTTCATTTATTTTCCATAAAAGAAATTTCAATAAAATATTTTTACAAAAATCATTATTTTTGTAAAAAACAAAAGGCACCTATGTTTATAAATTATTCTGATTTACCAAATTTCACAAATCTATTTCTTGATTATGTTTACGAATTTGATAAAGTTAAAGAATTCTACTTGTATAATTTTAGAAACCAAGAAGAATACGCCCGCAAATTTAATGAAATTAGTAATTCTAAAAGAATCTCACCCCTTGAATTGAACAAAATAATTTTAAATCAATACTCCAATACTTCTTTTTCTAAAAGGACAATGTCGAACATATCGAGTTTGGGGAATGAAAATAGCCTTGCTATAGTAACCGGTCAACAATTGGCAATTTTTGGAGGACCGTTATATACATTTTATAAAATAATTACAGCAATAAAATTTTGCACACAATTAAAAGATAAATTTGTTGATTACGATTTTGTCCCTATTTTCTGGCTTGAAGGCGATGATCATGATTTCAACGAAGTTAGAACAATTAATATTTTTAATAATGGAAATGATAATAAAAAAATTGAATACTTAAATGCTATCGATTCTCCAAATGAATTCGGTAGCGTTGGCAATCTTAAGCTAAAGCAGGAGATTGAAGCAACTATACTTGAATTGAAATCCTCACTGCGTGTGACAGACTTCAGTAATGAACTTACAAACTTGATTACAAATTGTTACTTCCCCGGAAATTCATTTAAGGCTGCATTCAAATCTTTGCTCATGAAGTTTTTTGACGAGTACGGTTTGGTAATCATTGATCCACAAGATGTTGCATTTAAGAGATTACTAATTCCGGTATTTGAAAAAGAGCTCAAATGTTTTTTTGAACATACGCAAATAATTTTAAAACGAAGTGCAATTTTAGAAGAAAAATATCATGCTCAAGTAAAAATAAAACCGATCAATTTATTCTTAACGGATGATTCCAAAAGATATCTTATTGAGCCTGATGAAAATGGATATCGTTTAAAAAACAAAAGAAAAAAATTCACTCAAGATGAATTATTGGCATTGCTTCATGAAAGCCCTGAATTATTCAGTCCAAATGTTTTGCTTAGACCAATTTGCCAAGATTACATTTTGCCAACTGCTTTCTATGTGGGCGGTCCTAGTGAAATCAGTTATTTTGCTCAAGTAATTCCATATTATTCTATTTATAATATAATTCAACCATTTATTTATCCAAGAGCATCTGTAACCTTAGTTGAAAAAAACATAAATAGTTTAATTGAGAAATATGATTTGAATATACTTGATGTATTTCGTAATAGGAAAGACATGATTCCCGATATTATTAAAAAGCATATAAACGTAAATACTGATATAATGTTTTCTCAGGCACAAGATGAAATTAAATCTGCAATTGAAAAATTAATTGCTGATATATCAAATATAGACCCATCGATTGCACAAATTTTAGACAAACTTTTAGAGAAACAACTTCAAAATTTATCAACAAGTAAATCTAAAATTGATTCAACGATTATAAAGAAAAATGAAATTCTTAATAGGCAACTCAATAAAATTTTCAATAATATCCTCCCGGAATCAAATCTACAGGAGCGGGAAATAAATTTTACTTATTTTGCAAATAAGTATGGAATAGATTTTATCAGCTACTTATTTAATGAAATTTCTGTTACAAAATCTGAACACCAAATTATTGTTATTCAAAGTTAGGAAACAATTTGTTTAAGCTGTGTATAAAATTCTGGATTTGATATTTTTATTGATTCAGTCGAATCAATTTCTATTTGACAATTTGAGATCATTCCAAAAATTGAAAAAGCCATTGCAATTCTGTGATCATTGAAGCTTTGAATTAAAGCATTTTGATTGGATTTTTTATTGATAATTTCAAAACCATCCGGATATTCTTCAACAGAACAACCGACAGCCCGAAAATTTTCACACAATGAATTTATTCTATCAGACTCTTTGTGCCTCAATTCCTCTGAATAATTAATTTTGAAATTCCCTTCAGCAAAAAATCCTGCCACTGAAAGAATTGGTATTTCATCAATAATATTGGGGATTAATGATTTCGGAATATCAACATTTTTTAAGTTACTACTCTTTATAGAAATGTCTCCAAAGTCCTCGCCGGCAATATTTTCCTTTCTTTGAATTTCAATATTTCCGCCCATCTTTACTAATAAATCAATAATTCCAGTTCGGGAATTATTCAATGAAACATTCTTAATAATTAATTCAGAATTTTTCAAACAAAGAGCTAGCACAATAAAGAACGCCGCACTTGAAATATCTGAAGGAATAATATATTCTTTTCCAACCGGATAATTCTTTGATGAAACTTCAATCTTCGTATTTCCATCAACAAAGTTAGTATTGAGAGCCAACATTTTTTCGGTATGATTTCTTGTGGGTTGAGACTCATAGATAATTGTTTTCTCATCAATGTGTAAACCCGCAAGTAGAATACAACTTTTAACCTGCGCACTTGCCACAGGCATCCTATATTCAATAGCTTTTAATTGAGAACCACCTATAATTTCTAATGGAAGTTTATAGTCATTTGAATATTTAACTCTTGCCCCCATTAGCATCAATGGTTCAATAATTCGCTTCATTGGTCTTTTGGATAGCGATTTATCTCCGAATAAAATAGAATTAAAATCTTGAGCAGCTAATATCCCGGATATCAGCCTTGTTGTAGTTCCTGAATTACCGCAATCAAGCGGGCTTTGCGGAGTTTTGAATCTCTTAAAACCCATACCATTAATAATCAACTCATCATTTTTTTCTACAATTTTGCAACCCAAATTTTCAAAGCAATTAATTGTTGAAAAAATATCTTCTGCCCTCAATAATCCTTTAATAACAGACCGACCTTTAGCAAGCGAGGCAAACATAATTGCTCTATGAGAGATGGATTTATCGCCGGGCAGATTTAAAATTCCTTTGATCTTTTCAATTTTATTTATTTTCATTTATCACACCATAGATCAATTATTTCTTCAATTCTCATCTGAGCAACCCCCGAATTTTCATACATATTTTTCAGCGTTCTTTGACGAAGAGCTTCATACAAAACCACGGCGGCGGCAACAGAAACATTCAAGCTCTGTATCATTCCTTTCATTGGGATGTAAATTGTCTCATCGGCTTTTTCTGCAGCAATTGTAGTTACTCCAAAATGTTCATTACCCAGAACAATTGCTGACTTCTCAGTAAAATCGGCTTCATAAATACTAATTGAATTCGAGTTCAAAGTAGTTGCAAATATTTTATATCCGTCTTCATGATATTTATTATAGCATTTTTCGATAGAATCAAAATGAAAAACATCAACCCATTTTTTTGCCGAAGCTGACGAAACTCTGCTGATACGTGGAAATTTATTCACATTATAAATTAGAGAAACATTTTGAACGCCAACTGCATCACAAGTACGTAGAATTGCGCTTACATTATGAGGATCGTGAACTTCCTCTAAAACCACTTCCAAATCAAATTGTCTTGCGGAAACTACATTTCTAATTTTATTAAGACGGGATTCTGTTTTGAATTGACGCATAATAATATTTACTTATCAAAAATTAATTTATAAATTATTCTTCCCTTTTCGATCCGTGCTTTATCAATTTTTATTTCTTTTTTATTTTTAAGGTTCAGGTAGTAGCACATTAAATCCACAGACTTATCTAATGCATCTTCTACATTACTTGACCAAGTTTCGCAACCTTTAATAGAGGGAATATCAGCAGAAAATCCATCCAACGATTCTGATATAATTAACTCCAAAACCATTAATACCCCTTAACCTCCTGATCATCCCCTTTAACAATCTTTACACTTGCACTTGCGCCAATCCTATCAGCACCGGATTCAATCATCTCCTCAGCATCTTTTCTAGAACGAATTCCACCCGAAGCTTTTACACCAACTGCTGAACCAACAACATATTTCATTAGTGCAACGTCTCCTGCAGTAGCTCCACCTTTGCTAAATCCGGTCGAAGTTTTCACAAAATCTGCTTTTGCATTTTTACTTAAAACGCACGCAATGATTTTTTCTCTGTCAGTCAATAAGGCAGTTTCAATTATTACTTTGCACACAGCATTATTCTTTTTTGCACAAAGAACAACCTGGTTGATGTCATTAAAAACATAATCATAATTTTTACTTTTCAACATCCCAATATTAATAACCATATCAATCTCTTCAGCCCCATTAATCAATGCTTGCTCTGCTTCAAATCTTTTTGCTTCCGTTGTAGAAGCACCAAGAGGAAACCCAATAACAGTGCAAACTTTAACTACAGAGTTTTTCAAATGATTAGCACAAAATTTTACGAATCCAGGATTGATACAAACCGAAGCAAAAGAATATTTTTTTGCTTCCATACAAAGATTCTCAATCTCTTCGATAGTTGCATCTGGTTTAAGAAGAGTGTGATCGATCATTCTTGCCACTTGAAGATCACTAATTTTATCCCCAATTCCGAGTCCGGCAGAAATTCTTTCAGCTCCGTTATTAATTATTTTCTTCACAATGTTTGGCTGGTCAATTACATTTCTTTCCCAACCTTTGCACGTTTCACCTACGCAATAAAAATCGTGCAGGGCTTTTTCTGTAAAAACCTGAGTAACTATTTTGTCAATTATTGGATTTGTCATTTTAATCTATATTGTTTATTAATTTAAAAGCTTTAATTGTATTTTTAAGCAGCATTGCAATAGTCATCGGACCCACACCACCCGGAACAGGAGTGATTGCCGAAACTTTATTCAATACATTTTTATAATCAACATCACCGACCAACTTATACCCTTTTTCAGAATCAGCATCAACCCGATTCACACCTACATCAATAACTACCGCACCTTCTTTAATCATGTTTTCTTTTATGATTTCCGGTTTTCCGATTGCGGCAATCAAAATATCTGCCTGAACAGTGTATCTTGAAATATCTCCACTATTCGAATGACATACAGTGACTGTTGCATTTGCATTTTTATTTTTTTGTAAGAGCATATTTGCAATAGGCTTCCCGACAATATTGCTTCTTCCAATAACAACCACATGTTTACCTGAAACACTAATATTGTATCTTTCAAGTAATTCAAGAATACCATTCGGGGTACAAGGGAAAAATGTATCATGTCCGATTACAAGATTACCGACATTGTAAGGATGAAACCCGTCAATATCTTTTTGAACAGAGATACTGTTTAATATTTTATCCTGATTGATATGTTTTGGTAAAGGCAGCTGAACTAAAATTCCATGAATGTTAACATCATCATTAAATTTTTTAATAACATTTAACAGAGCGTTTTCAGAGATATTTTCATCTAGCTTCTCCACGAATGAATTAATCCCAATCTCGTTACAGGCTTTGCTTTTCATTCCCACATATACTTTTGATGCAGGATTCTCACCAACTAAAATCGCCGCCAAGCCGGGAGTTTTTCCTGTTACCTTACATAATTGTCCGATTACGATTTTTAATTCACTTCGTATTTGGGCAGAGATTAATTTCCCATCAATTATTACCAAGTATAAGCCTCAAAATATTTTTTAATTTACTCAAATTTGTTAATTATTAGATTCGCTTGCAATACTTACTGTGGTTTTATCAAACTCAGGCATAAATATTCTTTCAATTGCTTTTGCTTTTCCCGATTCTGACTCAATGGTAATCAAAACTGCAGATATATGAACCTGCTCTGTAGCTGTTTGATACTTTTGAGGAGTTTGATAAAGAAATCGATTTATAGCTGCTTCTTTTTTCATTCCGATAACCGAATCATAAGGTCCTGTCATTCCTACATCAGTAATATATGCTGTGCCGTTTGAAAATATGCGTTCATCCGCAGTTTGAATATGTGTATGAGTTCCAACGATTGCAGATACTTTCCCATCCAAGTAATATGCAAGTGCTAATTTTTCGGCTGTTGCTTCGGCATGAAAATCGACAATTATATTTTTTGTTTCTTGTCTGATTTTTGTTACTACCCAGTCAGCAGTTCTAAAAGGACAATCAATAGTAGCCATAAATGCTCTTCCTTGTAAATTCAGAACAGCAACTTTTCCTTTTGGTGAATTTAAAATATAGTATCCATTCCCAAAAGTTCCCTTTGGATAATTCATGGGACGAATCGCGCGAGGTTCAATTTTCAAAAAATCCTGTGATTGATTTTTATCCCAAGTGTGGTTCCCTCCGGTAATCACTTTGACCCCAAGTTCAAACAATATTTTAGCTTCTTTTTCGGTTAGTCCTTTACCATCGCACGCATTTTCTCCGTTTGCAACAATGATATCCGCTTTATACTTTTTTTCCAAACTCGGCAGCCATGTTTGAACAAACTCAATTCCGGGTTTTCCAACTATATCCCCTACGAATAAAATATTTATTTCCATCAATGAATCCTTTTATTAATACAAATATATTTATTTAGTTTGAAATATCTATTTTTAAGATTATTGAAAGGCAGAATGAATAAAAAAGATTTTCTTGAACCAAGTATAAATGATTCGACCTTTTGCGTCCTCGATTTTGAAACAACAGGTTTATCAGGAATTCATAATAGAGTTATTGAAATAGGTTTAGTAAAAATCCGCAATAAAAAAATTATTGATACATATTCTTCATTTATTAATCCTAAAGTTTTTTTGCATGATAAAATAAAAGAATTGACAGGCATACAAGATGACGATCTAATTGACGCTCCTGCTTTTGAAGATATTGCTTTAAAGATAAAAACATTCATCAAAGGAACTGTATTAGTTGCACATAATTTATCATTTGATTTTTCGTTTTTAACAAATGAATTTAAGAGAGCGGAAATTGAGCTTCCGCCATTACAGACATTATGCACTTTAAAATTATCCCAAAAACTTTTTCCTGAACTTGAAAGCAAATCGCTTGGAAGCGTAGTTAAGTTCTTAAAAGTTAGGCATAGAGACGTGCATAGAGCTTTGGGAGATTCGATGGCTACCACTAAGATATTACTAAAAATGATTTCGATTGCTGAATCAAAATTTGGCATAAAGAAAATCAATGAGTTGCTGACATTCTCAAATCAGAAGCAATCATTTTCGAAAAGTAATTCTAAAAATATGGTTGTTGAAAATTTTAAATTACCCGATTCGCCCGGCGTATATTTTTTCAAAGATAAATTTGACAAAGTAATTTATATAGGGAAATCTAAATCACTAAAGCAAAGAATAAACAATCATTTTCAAGATTCAGCCTCTGCCAAATCCCATAAAATTATAAAAAAAAGCACATCAGTTGAATTTCAGGAAACTAAAACCGAGCTTTCGGCATTGATCAGAGAGTCAGAATTGATAAAGGAATTTAATCCGAAATTTAATTCACTATTAAAAAAATATCCGCAGTCTTACTTTTTAACAATTAATAAAAATAGTGAATTTCCAAAACCTGAAATGACCAACAACTTTGATTTTGATGAAAGAGATTATTTTGGCCCGTTTATTCATAGGGATGAAGTAAACTTGATGATTGACATTGTAAATAAAAGTTTTGAATTGCGGGAGTGTTCTGAAAAAGTATTTTCTAGGGCTCGTGGCTGTTACCTATCCGATATTGAAAGATGCATCGCTCCATGTCTTGATAAATCATTAGAAAATTATACAGTGGAATTGTCAAAGGTTTACGAATTCTTATCTGGGAGAAAATCGACTGCTGTTGAAAGATTAATTAATAAAATGAAATTTTTCTCCGAAAACAAAAAATACGAAGAAGCAGGTGAAATCAGGGATACGTTGCAAATTATAATGAATCAAATCGAAAGGACTTCAATACTTAAAGAGCCCATCAATAAAACTAATGTACTAATAAAAATATTTTCACAAAATTATCCTGAATTGTTACTTATAAAAGAAGGGAAAGTATTCATAAAAGATTTTGATGGTTGCGATAATAATAAGTTTATATCATTAATCAATGAATTTTATGATAAGGCTTTATTTACTAATATCATATTAGAGAATAAAGATTTGAATAGAATTAGAATTACTTTATCCTGGTTATTAAAGCACCGAAACTGCTGTACCATTTACTATCTAAGCGATTTTAATTCAACCGAATTACTTTTTAATTCTGTATCATATTAAAATAAAATATATAACAAAACTAATCAGCAAAGGAGCAAAACCGATTGCAACAAATTTTCTTAATTCTTTTGAACCGAATATTATTGGAATAAAAAGTTTAACAATTGTATTTGCAAACCCAGCCAATATTAAAGCATTAACAGCAACATTAATCGAAACAATCTTTTTAGAAAGTTCGGATAAAGATAATGCAATTGCATCAAGATCAGCAAAGCCGGAGAAAAAACCTGACAGATACACTCCACTGTTTCCAAAATAAAACTGTGAAGCTTTTGCAATAAAAAGTATAGCAAGGAAAACCAATCCAAATTTCAAAGCGAATAAAATCTTAAATGGGTTTGTCAAATCAATATTGTTCACTTGTTTGGAACTCTTTTTCCAAATAAATCCGCTCGATATTACACCAACAACTGTGAAGAATAAAAACGGTACTGTAAGAGCCGGAACCATTTTTTGATTTGCAACAAATATTATAAAGAGTAACCGAGGGAACATAATTGACGAAGCAAGAATGATCCCAGCTGCAAAATTTCTGGATAAATCTTTCACTTCCTTGCTCTTCTGAGTGAACGACAATGTAAGCGCCGTACTTGAAGCGATTCCTCCTAAAAATGAAAGTAACGCGATGCCTTTATTAGCTCCGATTATTTTGAAAAGTATGTAACCAGTAAAACTTACTGTTGCAATCAGAATAATTACCAACCAAACTTTATGTGGATTAAAAGCATTGAAAGGACCGAATTCTTTATTAGGAAGAATAGGAAGAACAATAATTGTAAGTACTAAAAATTTTATTGTCGCAATAATATCTTCTTGATTAACTTCACCGGCAAAAGTTCTCAACTCGGATTTAAACGCCAAAAAGATTTGTACAACAACGGCAATGGCTGCAGCTACAAGAAGCATTTCCCAAAAAACTAACGACCCTAAAATAAAAACAATAAATAATGCAATTTCAGTTGTGCCCCCAATCTCTCCTCTTTCAGCAGCGAAATAATATGATATGGAAATGGTTACTCCAAAGATCAAAAAGAAAATTGCATAAAGATAAAATTCTGTGAAGGAAGCAATCATAGCTGACAAAAACCCAAAAAGTGCCACAAGCGGAAACGTTCTTATCCCACCAAAATATTTTTCGCCGGGCTTTTTCTTTCGTTCTCTTTCAACACCAATGAATATTCCAATAAGTATTGCAATAGCAACTTTTTGAAAAAGCCACGCTAAATTTTGATTAATCGCGGTAATCTTTGTTAGTTCTATCATAATTTGTCAGCCAATTAAATTATTATATTTTTTTTACTGACACATACCAATCACTCGAATCTTCCATAAATGAATTTATTTTTGAAACAAGTTTATGACTGTCAGATAAATACCCTTCCAATAAGAGTGAAGATTCATAAAGCTGCTCAGTAATTTCTTTAATAAATTCATCATTAGAATTTTTCTTGAATACCTTAATCAGATTTCGAATCAACTTGTGATTTTTATTAATTTCAAAAATATGCTTTGGCACTGAAGATTCTTTATTCATCATTCCCAATACTTTTTGCATTGATGCGGACATACCAGAGTCAGTATTAACTATGCAAGCAGGACTATCAGTCAATCTTTTTGATTCACAAACTTCTGAAATTTTATCACCTATAATTTCTTTCATTTTCGAAAGCAAACTTTTAAAGTGAAGTTCGTCATCTTTTTCTAAAGACTCGTATTTAGGCTTTTCATTTATATCACTTAATTTTTCTAACTTTGATAAATCAACTTGGTCCACGGATTTTAATTCGAACTCCTTGTACTTTCTGATTGAACTGAGCACAAATTCATCAATCGGGTCGAACAAGAATAAAACTTCCAAACCCTTTCTGCTAAAAATTTCAAAATGCGGATCACTTAATATTGCCTCACGACTATTACCAACCATATAGTAAATTTCTTTTTGATCTGCTGACATTTTAGATGTGTATTGTTCAAATGAAATTATATCCTTTTCAGATTGGCAGGCAGATGAATTAAATCTTAACAATTCAGTGTACTTGTCATGATTAGTAAAATCCATATATCCCATCTTGAAGACTTTTGAATGTTCATTCCAAAATTTGTTGTATTTTTCAATATCATCCTTAGCCATCGTTGTCAATGCATTCAGAATTTGAGATGTCACATTTGAAGTTATCTTATTAAATACAACATCTTCTTGCAATGTTTCTCTTGAAATGTTAAGTGGAAGATCCTCTGAATCAACAATACCTTTAACAAAACTTAAATACTCTGGAAGTAGCTCTTTTGTTTTATGTTGGATCATAACCCGTCGAACATATAAATCCAAACCGTAATCTTCTCTATTATAGAAAAAATATTCATTGCTCTTCGATGGAATAAATAATAAGCAATGAAATTGAATCGGTGCATCAATTGATTTATGAATTATTTCCAGAGGTTCTTCTGATTCAAAAGTTAAAAACTTATAAAACTCAACATATTTCTCTTTTGTCAAAGATGATTTTGGTTCACGCCAAATTGCCTGAACAGAATTAATTTGTTCGTTCTTAATTTTTATCGGAAAAGAAATAAAGTTTGAATGTTTTTTAATAATTTGCTCTAAACGATACTTTTCGGCAAATTCTTTTTGATCCTCCCTTAAATAAATTATTATGTCTGTCCCGCGACTTAATTTATTTTCTATTTCTACAATTTCATAAGTTCCTAATCCGTCAGAAATCCATTTAAGCGATTTAGAATCATGCTTGTATGATTTTGTAATAACTTCTACTTTATCGGCTACCATAAAAACAGAATAAAACCCTACACCAAATTTGCCAATAATATTAGTTGCCTCTGCACCACTTTCAGAAATCTTTTTAATAAAATCAGCTGAACCTGATTTAGCAATAGTCCCAATATTTGCAATCAGCTCAGCTTCAGTCATCCCGATTCCTGTATCAGAAACAGTGATTGTATTTTCCTTTTCGTTAAAATCAATATTAATCTCGTGCGGTAATTCTTTTTGAGCAACATCAGTACCTTTGGTAATTTCAAAACGAATTTTATCTAATGCATCTGATGCATTTGAGATTAATTCCCTTAGAAATATTTCTTTGTGAGTGTATAAGGAATGAACAAGAATATTTAATAATTGCTTTGTTTCAGCTTTGAACTCAAATTGTTTTGCTTGTTGATTTACATCAGTCATTTTATCCTCCTATAAATAATCATTTTCTAATTTTTAGAGGTACAAAAGTAAACTAAAGCGAAGAATATTTCACTACTTTTTCTTTTATTTTATAAACCGCGTTATAACAAATCTTGTTAGTATCGCCACAAAAATTATCAGTCCCAAATAGATAAAAACATTTTTGGCTGAAATTTTTTTAAGAGAAAAATTAGGTCTTATTCCCCGCCAACCACAATTACGGCAACGGAAGTAATTAAACAATCCTGAACTCTTTATTAAACTTTCTCCAAAATTTTGTGCTCTGGATCTGCGAAGAGTAGCAATACTCCCGCATTCTGGACATTTATCAAATGAAGGATCTTTCATTAGCGACATAAAAACCTTGTTTTTTTTGTGTAAAAATAAACCAAATAAATATTAATAATTATTGAATTTGCTTCTACCAATTATTTTATAATATAAATCTTTGTTCAAAGACATTTTGTAAGCAGTATCAAATTGCAAATCGTCTGCAAGCCAGTAATTGTACTTTTTGTTTTTTTCAAAAAGCCTTCCTGCATATTCACTTTTGAGTTTTTTAATTATTCGATCTTTATTTTGCATTAATTCATTTTGTTCAATAAAACTAAGTTTTTTCCTCATGCTATTAATTTCGTCTTTCAAGGACGAGTATTTATCATCAGTTATTTTATCTTCTATTTTATCAAATATTTTAGAGATAGAAGATGTGTATGAGAATTTCTTTTGTTCAAGATATTCAACAAAACCGGTAAAAATATTTTCATCATTCAACTCAGTAAAATCATTGATTTTATTTTTATTGATTGAAAAATTAACAAATTGAAATATCAAACCTGCAACACTCAAACTCTCAATAATTTCAATAGGGTCACCTTTCCTAACTGTTGAGTCGGGCATAATTCCTCCGCTTGAGAAAACTTTTCTTTCATTGTCAGTAAGAAATCCAATGTTTTTTTTTGTTGAATTTTTAGTTCCCTTTTTGTTTTCGGAATAATTAATTTTTTGTATACATCTCCCACTCGGAGTAAAATATCTTGCTGTTGTTAATTTCAAAGATGATTTGGCTGATATAGGAATGATGGTCTGTACTAATCCTTTCCCAAAAGTATTTTCTCCAATAATTAATCCCCTGTCATGATCTTGAATAGCGCCGGCAACAATTTCGGAGGCAGATGCAGTGTTATTATTCACAAGAACAAACAATTTGGCATCGCGAAGTATTGGTTCTTCTTTAGCAAAATATTTTGCAATTCTTGTTGTATCCCTTCCAATAACTGACACAATAAGTTTATCCCTTTCTAAAAATTTTTCGGCAACATCAATAGCTTCATCTAAAAGTCCACCAGGGTTATCTCTCAAATCTAATATTGCCGAATTAATTTTTCTGATTTTGTTTAATTCCAATATGGCGTTCTTAATTTCTTGACCGGCGCCTCTTGAAAAATTACTAAGCTTAATATAAATATTATTGCTTTCCGTTGGATAAAATCCGTAATAGTCAATATTTTTAATGGTGATCTCTTCCAGAACCATATTAAATTTTATCGAATCTTCAATTCCTTCTCTTCGAATAAAAAGAGTAATTTCCTTCCCGGGCACTCCACTTAAATAATTTCCCAACTCATTAAAATTTTCTTTCGTTATTGGAATTTGATTAACTTCTTTAATTATATCCCCAACTTTAAGGCCTTGTCTTTTTGCCGGATAATCATCCATAATTTCTAATATTGTAACTTCACCATTCCTTACTCCTACACTAGCACCTATTCCACCATATCTTCCATTAGTTATAATGTCAAAATCCTTTTGCATAGTTTCATCAATAAAAACAGAGTATGGATCAAGAATACTCAGCATTCCTTCAATACCGGATTGCATGAATTTATTGGGTAAAACCCGGTCAACATAATTCAACGAGATTTCTCGGTAGACTTTTCCAAAAACTTCGATACTTTTAGCAATATCTAAATAAATATCTCTGTCTGCTCTTACAAAACCCAACATTGGCAAAATCAACAGAACCATCAAAAATATTTTTTTTAATTTATCCATAAAATTAAAGCACCTTTGCAACAATTAATTTGTGAATATCCTGGATTGATTTTCTGCCATCGATTTTGACAAAGCGATTATTTTTCTTTGATAAATTCAAATAGCCTTGTCTGACTTTTTCATAGAAACGCTTTTGGGAAAGTTCAATCCTGTCAAGCGATTCGAATGAAAACTGCAGCTTGCGTTTTTCCATTTCCTCAATTGGTATATCAATAAAAAATGTTATATCTGGAATGGCCTCTCCAATTGCAAACTCTTGAATTTTTGTCACATGCTCAAGATTAATTCCTCTTCCATATCCTTGATAAGCAATGGATGAATCATGGAATCTATCGGATAATACGAAGTACCCTTCCATCAGTTTGGGAATAATAATTTCACGCACTAACTGCGCTCTGCTTGCAGAAAATAAAAGCAGCTCACTTTCAACAAACATTTCTTTATTGTTTTTATCCAAAAGAATATTCCTAATCTTTTCAGAAATACTTGTCCCGCCGGGTTCTCTTATAGTGATAACATTTTTCCCGATCTGTTTTAAATAATCAGATAATAATTTTACCTGAGTTGATTTTCCACAAAAATCCATTCCTTCAAAAGTAATAAACATATTAATACTGCTTTATTATGTATTTAATTTTATTAGGTAAAACATCGATAACTTCAAAATACTTCTGCAAATTAATTTTTGGTTCAATTACTCCAAGCGAATCATAAATTACTTGATTATAATCAATTGAAGCTTTTATGTCATCAGATTTCATTAAGGCTAATTTCTGTATTCCACCTTTTAAAACAATGGAGATACTTGCAGGCGATAAAATTAAATCTTTATTAAAAGGAACATTTAATTTTTGAATTTTAACATTTTCAAAAAGTTTATCGACAATTTTTTCAACTTCAAACTTGACTTCAACTTCATCTAAATTGAAATTTATAAAATTGGGTTTCACGAGTTTTGCCAAAATATTTTGACTGCTTTCAACATTAGTAAGTTTAACTTTTTCTGTTTTAATTTCTTCTATTAGTAAAGTTTTGCTCCAAGGTCCAAATATTTGAATGCTATCAGGATTACATGATACATCTGAGACTAAACCATAATTTTCCTTGAATAATAAGATTATATCTGGAAATATTTTCGCTTTTTTAGAAAAGGCTTTTTCTGTTTTTATTTTAATTAATTCCGGTTCTAAAGAAATCACCTGAGTGTTTGTAGTGAGCCAATTATTATTAGATAAAAAATTTCTTGTCAAAATTGTATTCACATTTGAATGCTTCTTTAAATCAATTACATAATTTTTCTCTTTGCCAAAATCAAACTGGAGCAATTGCCAGCCTTTTCCTTTAATCAAAATATTTACTCGGGAAGGTTCAACTAAACTAACTTTCGAGTTTTCCGGTAAATTTTTAATTACAATTGGGACAGAAAATTGACTGGAATATTCGTCTGACAAGGAAACAAATACCCAAAGCAAAATTGAAAAGACAAATACCGTTATTATTGAAATGACTTTAGATTTCATAAGGCAAATATAAAAAAGAGTAAATAATTAGTTGAAGGAAAAATGATTACTTCAAAATTTCTTTAAAATAATTATACAATTCGATTCGGTTTGCCCGTGATATTTCTCTCCCTTTTATCGGGAAGTTTTTAAAGCCTCGGGCTAAATGACGCAACTGATGCACATTAAAATTTTCAATTTCAGAAAGAGATGAAACCGTTGCCGTTTCCGGTATGCGCTCTTCCTTCTCACCGGAATCAGGCTGATCATCTATTGGATTTTCTTCCCCAATTTCATTTTTTAATTCTGATTTTGCTTCTTGTATCAGTTTTTGTAAATGTTCAAAAGATGTTGTAGCTGAAAATAAATTCTGCTCCTCAGTTTCAATTTCCTTCACTTCTTCTTTTTGTTCAGTTTGGACTAAAACTTTCTTTTTCTCAACCGGTACTTTTTTAATTTTCACTTTTGGTTCTTTTATTTCAGTTTTAGTTGTTTGTTGAATAGCCTCTTCATTTTCCGAAATTTCACTTTGACTCTGAATCATTTCTGATGCAGAATTATCAATATTTTGTACATCATCTGAGAAAGTATCTGAAATCATAAAGGATAAATCAGGATGAGGATTTGGAATAACATGAGTTGAAACTAATTGCCCAACTTTTTGAGCAGCTGCTGCTCCAGCTTCAATTGCTGATTTAACAGCAGCAACATCACCAATTATTTTTATTGTTACTAAGCCGGCAGTAATCTTTTCTTTATCAACAATTTTAACATTAGCCGCTTTTGCCATTGCATCAGCGGCTTCAATTGCACCGATTAAGCCTTTAGTTTCAATTAAGCCTAAAGCAGGAAGCATAAAAATTATTTATTTCTTTTAGGAAGAATCAATTCCACATCAGTGTGGGGACGAGGAATAACATGAACAGATACAAGTTCACCAACTCTTTGGGCAGCCGCAGCACCAGCGTCAGTAGCAGCTTTAACAGCGCCAACATCTCCCCGAACCATTACAGTAACATATCCGCCGCCAATTGTTTCTTTTCCAATTAATTCTACCTTTGCTGCTTTAACCATTGCATCAGCAGCTTCGATTGCACCAACCAACCCTTTGGTTTCAATCATTCCAAGTGCATCAAGTGTCATATTGCTTGCTCCCAATTTTTATTTAATTTCTTTGAGAAAATAATTTAATCAGTTAAAAATGTCAATTAAAATCTAAACTTTATTTTTTATCAATGTAGTCTTGCAAAAATACTGCTGCAGCGTTTTGATCAACCAAACTCTTGTTTCTTCGTTTCTTTTTCGACTTTACAGTTTCTAAAATTCTGCTTTTTGCAATTTCTGAAGAATATCTTTCATCTGTAAATTCAACCGGGATTTGGAACTCTTGCTCCAGTTTACTTTTAAACATTTTAATTTTATCAGTCAAAATACTTCTTTCACCATTTTCCTTTAATGGAAATCCCAGAATAATTTTTTCGACAGAATAATCAATTATTATTTTTTTTAATTCATTAATAAATTTAATGGAATTTAATAATGTAGTTAATGGATAAGCAAATATTCCAAGCGGATCACTGATCGCAATGCCGATTCGTACTTCACCATAATCAATTCCAAGTAGTCTTTTTTCCATTTTCTTAACTAGTTGAATCAAATCGAACTGCTGAAAATATTCCTTTGATTTTTTTCAATCTATCCATCAAATGATTTAAATGATCAAGGTCACTAACATAAACGGTAACTGTTCCGGAAAACATAGAATCACTAGCAGTGATATTAACTGATCTGATATTTGTACTTTTATAATTAGTAATACAGTTTGAGATATCGTTCAGCACGCCGGGTTTATCCTGTCCTTTTAATTTTATTCCTGCTATAAATTGGGAATCAGCAGCAATAGGCCAATCAACGGGAATTATTTTGTGCTCACCTTTTCCAAGCATCATTATTAAATTTTTACAATTCTTGCGATGTATTTTAATCCCTTCTCCGATAGTCACATAACCGATTATAGGATCTCCCGGAATCGGATTACAGCATTTTGCAAAGCTATGTTGAAAGCCTTTATGAAATCCATCAACCAATATCCCGCCGGTAGTTGTCCGAACGTTTTCGGCAAAATTTTCAAATTCCAGATTTGAAGAAGGCATTTCTTTCTCTTCAGCAACAGGATTCAAAACTTTATCAACATCAACTTCATTCTTTGCAACTGCTTGATAAAAGAAAGCTAAATTTTCATATTTTAATTTTCGGGCAAGCTTAACTATATCATCTTTACTAAAATTAAGTTTATTCTTTTTTAATTTTTTATCAAGAATTTCATGCCCGAGTTCGATTAACTTTTCTTCCTCTTTATTAATGTACTTCCGAATTGCTGATTTAGCTTTATGGGTTTGGACAAAATGCAGCCATGATTTATTTGGATGTTGATTTTTTGAAACTATAATATCAACCTGATCACCGGAATGCAAAATTGTATCCAATGGAACGATTTTAGAATTTACCTTTGCTCCAATGCAGTGCGTGCCAACATTGCTATGAACTTCGAATGCAAAATCGACGGGCGTGGAATTAAGTGGGAGTCTTTTTAAGTCGCCTTTTGGTGTAAACACATAAATTTCATCCTGATACAAATTCAGTTTAAAACTATCAATTAATTCTTTGGTTGCCTCGTTTTTTGAAGCATTTTCAAAAATATCGCGTACCCAATTGACCCAATCTTCCAGCTCCTTATCTGAGTTTACAAGATTTTCTTTGTATCTCCAATGAGCAGCAACTCCTTTTTCCGAAATCTCATGCATCTTTCTTGTTCTTATCTGAACTTCCACAAGTTTTCCATCGGGTCCAATTACCGTCGTATGAATTGATTGATAATTATTTTTTTTAGGAATTGATATATAATCTTTAAATCGATCTGATAATGGTTTATAAAGAAGATTTATAATACCCAGAACATAGTAGCATTCATTCTGATCATTATTCTCTAAAATAATTCTTACAGCAAGTAAATCATAGATGTTTTCAAAAGTTGTGTTGAGCTTAATCATCTTTTTGTAAATACTATAAATATGTTTCGGCCTTCCTCCAAGCGAAAAATTAATTTTATGTTCTTTGAGTTTGGTTATTATGGGCCCAACAAATTTATTTATGTAAGCTTCCCTTTCTCTTCGTTTATTCTTTATTTTTTTAGCAAGATCCTCATAAGCCTCATGATTCAAGTACTTAAATGCTAAATCTTCCAGTTCCCATTTAACTTGTCCCAAGCCGAATCTATTTGCAAACGGAGCATAAATATCTTTAGTCTCCAAAGCAATTCTTCTTTGTTTCTGTGGATTTACCCATTCGAGCGTTCTCATATTGTGAAGTCTATCAGCAAATTTCACTAAAATCACTCGGACATCTTTTATCATTGAAAGCAGAAGTTTCCTGTAATTTTCCGCCTGGACAATTTCATGTCCCGAAAAAACGCCGCTTATTTTTGTAACTCCGTCAACAATTTCTGCTACTTCACTTCCAAATTCTTTAGCCAAAAAATCAAGGCTAAATTCAGTGTCTTCAACAACATCATGAAGCAGAGCTGCAATAACTGAAACGTCGTCAAGGGGAATTTCTTTTGCTACAATCAATGCAACCGCATAAGGATGTTCAAAATATGGCTCACCGGAGGCTCGAATATCATTTCTGTGAGCTTCGAAACTAAGATTAAATGCTTTTTCAATCAGACTTTTATTAACTAGTGGAAGGTTAACCCTGCAATGTTCAATTAAAGCCAAAAGCATTTGTTGATATTTAGGTTCAGTTATTTCCATACCAATATTATAAAATTTACAGGCTATTCTTACTCAAATAAAATGAAAAATTCAAATGCCTATTTTTTATCAAGATCATTCTTTAATTGTAAGACTCGAGTCATTCTGTCCTGAAGTTTATATTTTGATGAAGGTGGAATTTTTTTGTCATGCAATATTTCGTTGCAAATTCTCTTTGCCTCAACCTTATTACTCATCTCAGAGTAAACGATCGCCAGCTTATGTTTGGTAGTAATTTCATTAATCCTATTATTGGGTTTTAGCGATTGATAAACCGACAGCAGTTTTTTGTAATATATAATTGATTTATGCTTATCAAACTGTTTTAGGGCGTGTGCATAATCTGATAAAAACGTTCTCGAATTTGGATAAACTTGAAGTGCAAGTTCTGCAAGAGATGCAGCCTTTTTGAATTCTTTTTCATTCGCATAAATCCAGAATAAAGAATGAATCGCCAAAGATTTATTGTAATTTGTTTTCCGAAGTGTATTCTCAATTATATCAATAGCATCTTTTCTATTATCGTTAACGAATGGTAAAAAGTCTAAATCTTTTATTTTGTGGCTTTTCCAATATGTATATATCCCAAGAGCAACTTTTGCCTCATAAAAAGTTGAATCTAATTCAAGACAATCTTTGAAATAAGATATTGCCGAAAATCCTTTGATTAATGCAGTAAGGTAATTTCCTTCTTCAGCATGAAAATATGCCTTATATGCATTTGTTAGTCCGGCAAAATACTTATACCATGCATTATTCGGATCTGCCTCGATTAGACTATCTGAAATTTTTTCTGCTACATCCAATTCAGAATAAATTGCTTTTTTATCAAAATCTTCGGCATAGTCTAAAGCTTTTGCAATCTTCATTGCAGCAAGGAATATTTTACCAACCGGAAGATTATTATTTTCACGATCAATTTTCTTAAGGATTAATTCTGCCGATTTGAAGTTTTGAGAAATTGTATAGTCAATTGCCAAGGATAAGTGTTTATCGATATTTTTATCTGGATAAACCTGCGCTGATATGTTTACAAAAAACAATAAAAGGGAATTAAAAAGTACCAAACGTTCTGTCACCCGCATCCCCCAAACCCGGAAGTATATAACCATTTGAATTTAATTCCCGATCAATTTTCGCCACATAGATTTTCACATCATTATGATCAACTTGAATTTTGTTAATACCTTCCGGTGCAGCAATTAAACATGAAAGAATTATATCTTTTGCACCTCTTTCTTTTAAAAAACGAATCGCAGCCGATGCACTTCCGCCGGTTGCTAACATCGGATCCAAAATAATTACTTTTGATAAATGCAGATCTTTCGGAGTTTTATAATAGTAATCAACCGGCATTAACGTTTTTTCATCTCGTTGAATTCCTATATGTCCAACCTTTGCTTCCGGGATTAACTCGACAAATGAATTTACAAAACTCAATCCAGCCCGTAAAACCGGTACTAAAACAATCTGTTGATTAATTTCATGCCCTAAAGTTTTTTCTAATGGTGTTTGGATTTCAACCAAGTCTAACTTAAAATTTTTACTGATTTCCATTGCCAGACAATAAGCAATCCGACTAAGTGCCGATCTAAACTCCGGTTCTTTTGTGTCTTTGTTTCTAAGAATTGTAATATCCCTTTGAACAAGTGGATTTTCTACAACAAACAAATTTTTCATTTTTTATTTTCCAATATTTTTCTCCCAAGGATTGAAAGCAAATTAATGAATGGTGATTTTGGAGGAGTGTAATTATAATTTATGTGAGTTAATTTCTCAGCACTAATATTTCCAAAAATTAAAGAAGCAATTAAATCAGAATAACCAACCACTTCATTTCCCCCAAAAAATGAAGCCCCCAATATTCTTTTTGAATTAATTTCATAAACAATTTTTCCAAAGACATTCTGAGATTCTGGCATAACTTTAATAATATTTCGTGCAATGGCATTTACTTCCGCAAACCGAAAACTATAATTCCTAGCCGAATCAGAAGTAATTCCGACTTGAGAATAAGTGTTATTAAAAATCTTCAGTGCAATATTTTTAACGATTGGAGAGTAAGAAAGATGCTCGCCCGCAGCGTTAGCTCCTGCAATGTGCCCTAATTCATGTGCAACGGTTGCTAAAGGAATATAGTCTTTCAGATTTGTTATTTTATTTATCACTTCGATATTATCTCCTGCAGCAAAAATATTTTGATCAGAGGATTTTAATTTTTGATCAACGCTAATCCCTCCGAATTTGCCAATAAATAAACCTGAGGCTATCGCCAAAGAATTGTTTGGCTCAGAACCAACAGATACTATTATAAAATCAGGTTCAACTAATCTTACGTCAATATTGGCTGA
>PFVB01000057.1 GCA_002790395.1 Ignavibacteriales bacterium CG_4_9_14_3_um_filter_34_10
AGGGACATGGAAATTCAAATTCACCAAAGGATTATTCATTCATTGACCAAGAAAAGGTAGCTGAGCGAAGTCGAAGCTATCGCTTAAAACAAATTGACATTGACGGCGGATTCAGATACAGCCAGGAGGTTGAGGTAAAGGTTGAGGCTATTTCTACAGAATTTACGTTGTTTCAGAATTATCCGAATCCATTTAATCCGAGTACAACAATAAAATATTCAATTCCAAATAATATGAAAAGTGAAATGTCAAATGTGAAAATAGTTGTATTTGATATTCTCGGAAACGTAGTTGCAACACTTGTAAATGAAAATAAAGCAGCAGGAAATTACGAAGTGAAATTTGACGGATCCAACCTTTCAAGCGGAGTTTACTTCTACAAGTTACAAAGCGGCTCGTTTGTTCAAACAAAAAAGTTTTTGCTGATGAAGTAAACTAAGAATTTTATATGGTGTAATTTTTACAGATACAGATAAAACAGAAGAGACAATAATTTCCGTAGGTGGGTCATTTTTGCAATCTAAAATAAATTGTCTCACCTACTGGGTTTTATATTATATGACTGCTGAGCTTATAAAAAAATAATATCCCAATTTCCTTCCATGTGAATTACTTCTAAATATCAATTTTAATTGCTATTTTATTGCTGAAATTTTAAAACTACTTGTTAAAAATATATTACTGCGTCAAATAAATGATCGAGCTCAAAAAAATATTAACGATTTTTATTTTCATTCTAATTCCAACTATTATTTTTTCTCAAGGAATAATACAAGAAAATCAAACAGTTTTCCATCGGTTATTATTGGGCGAATTCTTTTCGCAAAATAATATTTCGTCAATTATTCAGGATAAAACCGGATTTATGTGGTTTGGAACTCGCACCGGATTAATTAAATATGACGGATATAACATCATTACAATTACAAACAATCCAAACGATAATTTAAGTTTAAGTAATAATAGTGTAAATGTTGTTTTTGAAGACTCATTTTCAAATATTTGGGTTGGAACTGATGAAGGTATAAATAGATTTGATAAAGGGACTCAAACTTTTGAGCGATTTTTGATTCCCAATAAGAATTTTGTTAATACAAACAGAGTTACAAGCATAATTCAAGATAACGAAGGCAATATTTGGGTTGGAACTGAACACGGATTAAGTAAATATGAGTATTCCAAAAAGAAATTTTCCAAAATTAATTTCGTTCCTTCAAATCACATAACAACTTTACTAAAAGACCAAAATGGGATTATTTGGGCAGGAACATATTTGGGTGATTTAATAAAAATTAATAGTGACAATAATTCAATTAAAATAATTAGTTTAGATTATGGGAAAAATAGTTCAATAATTAGAAGCATAACGGCTATGTTTGAAGATTCTAAAAACAATTTTTGGATTGGGACTTTTGATGGAATTGGAAAATTTGACCGATTAACAAACAAATTTACCCCAATTTCTCTTCGGAAAGCAAAACCAGCTAATTCCAAATTTGTTCATCCACGTAAAATAGATGAGTTTATTGTTCATTCAATTGTTGAAGATTTTAGCGGAAATTTGTGGATTAGTTCGCAACACGGTTTGTTTTTGCTAAATAGCCAAAACGAATTACTTTATTTTACAAATATTGAAAACAACTTTAACAGCCTTAGTTTTAACTATATTACTTCGTTATTTGTTGATAGAACGGGAATTTTGTGGATTGGAACTTATGGTTATGGATTGAATAAAATATTTCCAAAACTTCAAAATTTTAATAAATTTTCAAGCGAAAATATAACTACAAACAACATTTCAATTAAAAGTATTAGAGCAATTTCTGAAGATAGCTTTGGTTATTTATGGATTGGCGGTTATAATGGACTTAACAAAATTAACAGAAAAACGAATTCTGTATCTCATTATTTGAATAATATTCCAATTTATTCAATTTTACCCGACCCCGATAAACCGAATGAAATTCTATGGATTGGTAAAGATGTTGGAGGATTTTGCAAGTATTATATCATAGAAGATAGACTGATTGAATACAAATATTCAAAACCAAATTTAATAACTGGCGAAGTTATTTATTCAATTATTGCATCAAATGATGGATTATTATGGATTGGCACAAATCAAGGTCTTTTCAAATTTGACAGAAAAAACGAAAAATCGACCGTTTTTAAGTATAATTCCAACAACGCAAATAGTTTAAGCAATAACAAAGTAAATGTGGTTTATGAGGATAAATCTGGATTTTTGTGGATTGGAACTGATGTTGGATTAAATGTTTTGGATCATCAAAAAGGAAAATTTATACGTTATTTTAATAGTCCAACAGATTCAACAAGTTTGAGTTATAACGCAATTCTTTCAATTTTTGAGGATAATAAAAATCAAATATGGATTGGAACAGCTGGCGGTGGATTAAATAAATTTGATAGAAAAACCGGAAATTTTCATCATTATCTTAAAAAAGATGGCTTGCCGGATAATGTAATTTATTCAATTTTAAGTGATGAAGCAGGTGATATTTGGCTTTCAACTAATAATGGTATTTCAAAATTTATCCAAAATGAAAACAGATTTAGAAACTTTGACGAAAAATATGGTTTGCAAAATAATGAATTTAATCAAGGCGCTTGGTTCAAAAGTAAAACTGGAGAAATATTTTTTGGTGGAATTAAAGGATTCAATTCATTTTTTCCAAACAAAATTAGTGAGAGTGTCGGAATTCCTCCAATTGCGATTACCGATTTCAAAATATTTAACCAAACAGTAAAAACTGGAATACTTCCTAACGGAAGAACAATTCTCACAAAACCAATTACGGAAAGCAAAGAAATTGAACTTTCGTATTTGGACAACGCTTTTTCGTTTGAATTTGCTTCTTTGGAATATTTTAATACCGGGAAAACTAAATATGCATATAAAATGGAAGGCTTGGATAAAGATTGGAATTACGTTGAAACTCGACGGTTTGTTGCTTTTAACTCAATTCCAAGCGGAAAATATATTTTTAAAGTTAAAGCGGCAAATAATGAAGGAATTTGGGATGAAGCAGCGCAAATTAAAATAATTATAACACCTCCATTTTGGGAAACGTGGTGGTTTTATTTGTCCATTATTCTTCTAATTGCAGCAATTCTTTACATTTTATATAAATATCGAATTGGTCAAATATTAAAAATTGAGCGGTTACGTGTTAAGTTGGCAAGTGATTTACACGATGATATTGGCTCAACTCTTTCCAAAATTTCGATGCAAGCAAATATTGTAAAATATGGAATAGATAAAAGCAACACTGAGAAAAATCTTTCGAGAATTTCCGAGCTTTCGAGTCAAGCAATTAGCACAATGCGAGATATTGTTTGGTCAATTGATTCACGAAACGATTATTTCAACAATATAATTATTAAAATGAAAGATGAATCTTTCAGCATTTTAAGGGACAAAAATATTGCAGTAACTTTTGAACACTCAACAGTAAAAACAGATATAAAACTTTCGTTTGTAATAAGGCAAAATTTGTATCTTATTTTTAAAGAGGCAATAAATAATATTTATAAACATTCAAATGCAACTGAAGTAAATGTTAAACTTTTGCAGGAAAGTAAATTTTTGACAATGGAAATTTGGGACAATGGAAATTGTGAAAGTCAAAACGAAGAACATTCTGGACAAGGCACAAAAAACATGAAAATGCGTGTTGAAAGAATTGGCGGTAAATTTTCAAAAATGACAAATAACGGATATAAAGTGGTTTTTTCTGGAATAAAAATCAAATGAAGATAATAGCATTTTTATGCGATTAGGTTTGAATTAGTTATTGTTGTTTTTGCATTTTTAATTACATATCCTTTGAACCGAAGTAATAATTTACTTGGTTTCTTATTTTTTGGATAACATATACAAATGACAAATATTGCACTTATCGAAGATGATATTGAATTAAAAGAATTGTTGGAAAAATACTTGAACTTTCAGGAGCAATTTAAAGTGGTTTTAAGTGTAATTTCAGCAGAAGATTTTTTTGCTAAATTTATGGAAATTGAGCAGATTGATATTTTAATTATGGATATCGGTCTTCCCGGAATGAATGGAATTGAAGCACTTCCAAAAATTAAGCAAAAGTTGCCAAACACAGAAGTTGTTATGCTAACAGTTCACGATGATAGCGAAAAGGTATTCCAATCATTAAAAAACGGGGCGTCTGGATATTTACTTAAAAACACTTCACTAGAAACAATAAAAGAATCAATCGAACAAATACTTGCCGGTGGTTCACCAATGTCACCTAATATTGCAAGAAAAATTGTCGATCATTTCCATCCTAAACCAATTGAAGGTCAAAAAGAATTATCAATTCGCGAAAAAGAAATTGTTCTTGCATTGGTCGATGGATTAAGTTACAAGTTAGTAGCCGATCGCCTAAAAATTTCGATAGATACCGTTCGCCAACACATCCGAAGCATTTATCGTAAATTAAATGTTAATTGCAAAGCCGAAGTGATTTCAAAATCCTACAAAGGCGAAATATAACCTCTTATTTTCCTTACAAAATCAGCTTAATGTAACATCTTTATGCTATTGAAAAGATCAATTGCTTAAAATAAATTTCAATTGCTTAAAATAAATTACATAACCAAAAAAATGTATAGAATAATTGCTAGTTGAAAGGAAAATATATTCAATAAAAATATAAACAATCAATCTTGGAGGATGAAAATGAAAAATATCTACAAACTGCTTTTCCTAGTTTTAACAACAGGTTTCGTTTTTGCACAATCACCACCATCAACAAATTTATTATTTCATCTTAGAGCTGATGACAATGTTACCGCAGATCCTGAAGGGTTAACTGTCAGTTCGTGGGAATCACTTGTCGGGAGTTATAGTGCTTCACAAGGAGATGTGAGTAAGCAACCTCTTCTACTAACGGCTGCAAATGGAATTAATAATCATCAAGCAATACGTTTTGACGGTGTAGATGATTATTTAATTTTACCAACACCATCTGCAATAGGATTTGCACCTAATCAAAACTATGACATATATGTTGTGGCACGATCAAGTAGTGCAAACATACAATTCTTAATTGCCGGAGGTACCGAAGTTCATGAAATTCATTTAAATGGACCTGGCGCACGATATATTTCAAAAAGTTACAATGGTATTACGTATGTCTCTGATAACGGTGCCTCGGGTGATTTTACTAATGGAGTGGCACATATATTTGCAGGAAGAACAACAGCAAATGGTTCATATATGAGAGTGGATGGTATTGATGGTGCAAAACAACTTCAGACATTATATGCCCAAGATAATACAAATTTAAGATTAGGGTGTAGAAACGGTGATTCATATTATTTAGCCGGTGAAATAGCTGAAGTGCTCATTTATGCTGCTGGTGGTGGTGGAAATGGAGAATCGATGACTTTAGAAAACAGAACAAATCTTGAAACATATTTGGCAACAAGATACAATATTACAAGCGGCTCGTTACCAGTAGAACTAACCACATTTACTGCAAATGCAACAGAAAACGGAGTAATTCTAAATTGGCAAACAGCTACGGAAGTGAATAATTATGGGTTTGAGATTGAGAG
>PFVB01000035.1:0-335 GCA_002790395.1 Ignavibacteriales bacterium CG_4_9_14_3_um_filter_34_10
AAATACTCACTTGGTTTTGCACCGAATAAATCTACGAGCACACCAATAATTTCAACATTATAATTTGAGGCTCCTTTCGAAACGGCATTCATAATTCCCTGATAACCGCCAGAGCAAACCGAAATTCCAGCCTTACCCAAGTGTTTTCCAAGTCTGAATGCAGTTTCAAATTCTTTGTCACCCTCTTTTGGAATTGAACTTCCAAAAACTGAAACAATCATATTTTTCTCCGCTTATGAATTCGGAAGTCTTGCCGATTTTTAATATTTTTAAACGGAAATTTAAACAATTGAGGATAAAATGCTTTCAAAAGATTATATCGAATTAGAGTCAAA
>PFVB01000035.1:347-22123 GCA_002790395.1 Ignavibacteriales bacterium CG_4_9_14_3_um_filter_34_10
TAATTATCATCCGCTGCCTATTGTTTTGGCAAATGGTGAAGGAACGTTTGTTTGGGATGTTGAAGGGAAAAAATATTTTGATTTTCTTTCTGCTTACTCTGCTGTCAATCAGGGGCACTGCCACCCCAAAATCATTCAGTCATTAACAGAGCAGGCAAAAGTTTTAACATTAACTTCGCGTGCTTTTTATAATGACCGACTCGGACCTTATGAAAAATTTATAACAGAATATTTTGGCTATGACAAAGTTTTACCGATGAATTCCGGAGCTGAAGCTGATGAAACCGCATTGAAACTTGCCCGTCGCTGGGGTTATGATAAAAAAGGTGTCGCAGAAAACAAAGCAAAAATTATTGTTTGTGCAGGTAATTTTCACGGCAGAACAATTACAATCATTTCAATGTCAACTGACCCGGATTCATATAAGGGATACGGACCATACACACCCGGTTTTGAAGTGATTCCGTATAATGATTTAGCTGCATTGGAAAAAGCACTTAATGACGAAAATGTTGTTGGTTTTCTTGTCGAGCCGATTCAGGGCGAAGCCGGAGTTGTTGTTCCGGATGAAGGTTATCTGAAAAAAGCTTTCGAAATGTGTAAAGCTAAAAATGTTTTATTCATTGCTGATGAAGTTCAAACCGGACTTGCGCGAACGGGTAAATTGCTGGCATGTGATCATGAAGGGATTAAGCCAGATATTTTAATACTCGGTAAAGCACTTTCAGGCGGGGTAATGCCGATATCTGCTGTTCTTGCTGATGATGAAATTATGTTGGTAATAAAGCCTGGTGAACACGGTTCAACATTTGGCGGCAATCCGCTTGCTGCAAAAGTTGCTGTAACTGCCCTGGAAGTTATCAGAGACGAAAAACTTGCAGAAAATGCTGATAGACTTGGAAAAATATTCAGAGAGGAAATTAAAAAATTTATACATCCTATGGTCGAGCTTGTCCGTGGCAAAGGGTTGCTTAATGCGATTGTAATTAAACCATCAAATGGTAAAGAAGCATGGGATGTATGTTTGAAGATGGCTGAAAACGGGCTGTTAGCAAAACCTACTCATAAACATATTATCAGGTTTGCACCCCCACTAGTGATTAATGAACAGCAATTGTTAGAAGCGATTGAGATTATTAAAAAATCAATTTCTGAAATAGCCGCTTAATTTTTTACTGGTTTAATCAAAACAGAACTGCATTTAGTGTGGTTCTGTTTTTGTTTTAATATGGAGGAGACTGTTTTTAGGGCAATTTGTTTCTTGAGTAAATTGAAATATATGCAGGGGAATTTACTCCCTCATCACTGATAAACATTTTGCCTTTCTCAAAAAATATTCCTTCCGGTTTGGGATGGATCTTTTCGTTTAGGTATTTTGCAGCCAATATTTTTCCTTCCTCCGAAATCTCAATAATTGCAGGTTTGCTCTTTGCAGATAAAACAAAATATGTTTTTGATTCTTCATATTTAGCAATGGCTGCGGGATTAAATCCGTCTATTCCAAAATCATTTTTTAATATATCAAGCGAAATTAAAAACCGCGGATTAACATCTAACTTGTTTTTGGAAAGTGAATATGAGTAAACAGCGCGAAAGCCCTTCATTTTTTTACCGGGAAAATCTTTACAGGCAATAAGAAATGAATTGTTTTTTTCGTCAAAGTACAATCCTTCGCAATTGTTTTTTTCTGTTAATCCTGTTCCAATTATTGTCGGTCTGTTTCTTGAGTTTGTTTTGTCGGCCACATAAATGTTTCCGTCACTTTTTAATAGGTAAAACTTATTTCCATGAAATCCGATATCTTCAAAATCTCCGGATATTAATTTATCACCAAGAAAAATTTTGCCTTTGATGTTTCTTGTTTTTAAGTCAAACAAATATATTATGCCTTCTTCGTCATTGTGGCAAAACAGGTTTCCGCTATCGTCAAAAGTGATTCCTGAAATTTCATAAAGCTCATTTGGAAGTTTAATCCGGAATGGTTTATTAGAAGAATTTACAAAATGTGAAAGCTCGGAATTATCACCGGCAAAAAAAAGTAGCAACAGAAAAAAAATAATTTTCATCAGTCAAGCAAATTAAATTCCATTCCGTCACGTGCAAGAAGTAAATTTTTCTGTTGCTTCGTCAAATTTTCCTCAAGCTCTGAAAGAAAGTCATCATTGTGGTCGGGATCATGATGTGTGAGAATTAATTTTTTTGCATTTGACTTGATTCCAACTTCAATTGCATGCTCGTAACTGCTATGTCCCCAGCCCTTGTGGAGTAAATATTCTTCAGGTGTAAACTGTGCGTCATGAATAAGAACATCGGTGTCTCTTGCAAGTTCAACAAGGTTTGCGTCAATTCCGTTGCTATGTTCAATATCAGTGCAAAAAACAGCAGATTTACCTTTATAGTCAATTCTGTAACTATACGCATTTCCCGGATGATTATGCCGAATAGCCCTGATATCAATCGCTTCTTTGTGAAGTTCTTCTTTATCGATTTTCATAAAATGAAATATTGCACCCATGTTTCCCATCGGAACGGGAAAATATTCCTGTTTCATTTGAAATGATAAAATTCTTTCCAGTTCGATAGAACTTGCGTCTTTGCTGATTGCCGCAAAAGTTATTTTTACATTCTTATCATAAGCTGGAGCGAAAAAAGGAAAACCCTGAATGTGATCCCAGTGAAAATGTGAAAATGCCATGTATATATGTTTGCAGGCTTCATAATTACATTTCATTAAATCTTTTCCTAAATTGCGAATACCTGTGCCTGCGTCAAGTATGCCGGTAAAATTATCGGTCTGAATAAACAAGCAAGTAGTATTACCACCATATTTTTGGTAGTTTGAATCACAAACAGGAATTGAGCCGCGCGTTCCATATAATTTTACTTTGAACATTTTCTTCTCGCTCTTTTGATTAAAATAAATAAATATTTTTAAATCTGCTATGGTTTAAAGCAAATATTATCCTTGCTTCTCCATATTATCAACTACTGAAGAAAGTCTCTGATTAAATATATATTCAATTTTATCGAGTATTTCTTTCGAAAGGGTTAAAGGAGTTTTAGTATTTTCAATAACCTGTTCAACTGATTTCATGCCCGGAATTACGGTAGATATTTCATTGTATGACAAAATGTAACTCAGACTTAAACTTGTTTTTGATGTGTTGGGAAGTTCAGGAATATTCCAAATATCTTCGAGCGAATCGAGAGCGGTTTCCAGTATTTCCTTTGTCAGTCTGAATTTTCTGTGATCGTCAGAATCAAACTTTGCTTGTTTTGAAAACTTTCCTGTCAGAAGCCCAAATTGCAAAGGCATTCGCGCAATTATTCCGTAACCATTTTCTGAAGCGACTTTTAATAATGGCAGTGCACGCTGATTTATAACGTTAAAGACAAGCTGAAAGCCGTGCCCGATTTTATTATTCATAAAAAATTCTGCTTCAGGAAAAGGATTAAAAGTATTCAGCGAAATTCCCCAATAACGGATTTTTCCTTCTTCGGCAAGTTTTTCCATTGCTTCAATACATTCACCATTTTCAAGATGTTGGATTCTTGCGGAGTGAAGCTGATAGTAATCTATAAAATCTCTTTTTAATCTTCTTAAACTTTCATCGCATGCAGTTAAGATATACTTTTTTGAATAATCCAGAAAAATTAATTTATCTGATGAAAGCCGATGCCCAACTTTTGTTGCTATTATTACATCAGATTTATTTGACAGAGTCTTTCCAATTAATCCTTCTGAATGTCCAAGTCCGTAAAAATCTGCTGTGTCAAAAAAGTTAACTCCACAATCATAGGCTTTTTTCAATGCGGCAACTGAATCTTTGTCATTGGTCTTTCCCCAGCCAATCGGAATATTTCCAGCCATTGCAGAACCTCCGATTCCCCACGCACCAAACCCGATCTCACTTATTAATAATTCAGTGTTTCCAAATTTTCTGTATTTCATAATTAATAAATTTTTGACATTCCATATTTACCACAAGAATACATCATTAAAATTGATGATATATCTACAAGAGCTTTTTTTTCATCTTCTGTTGGGATAATGAAATCATAAATATCAGCAATGAACTGCATGTTTTGTAATATCTTTTTTAATTCATTTTGTGTGGGCGTCCCATGCCAAATGGCAACCTGTTTAATTAATTTTTTCCCGTTTCGTCTTAAAAATTCAGAAAATGTAATATAATTTGTTGTTAATAAAGTCCGAGGTTTTGCAATTAGAACAAGGTCATTAAAATATTCATCAAACTTACTTGCAATATCTTTGTTCTTTTCGTACATCAATTCAATAGCTTTTTCAATCGTAAATTTTGCCCGAGTAAGAACTTTAAAAGTCGGAATAAGCGAATATCCATCATAACTTGTTACTCCATCTTCTTCATCTTTATAACGCCATTTTTTTAGTAATTGTTTTGAGGTTAATACAGCAACAACATCTTCCAGTTCACTATCTACTATAACATATTCTCCTTTACTGTAGTGAATTACAGTTAACCAGTGACCCCAATTGTTCACGCTCAATATGCAGGGGATTCTTTTTTTTAATATTTCATTTAAAGCGTGTTTGGCGTCAACCGGATTGCTTGATTGAAAGTGCTTCATCTTACAATTATATCTTCGTGCCGCTCGCGAAAGTCCTATTTCATCAGTACCTGCCCACCATGTGCTGCCGGCTGTGATTCCGATTTCATCTTCGTCTTTAAAAATTCCAAGCATGACCAATGCATATTTTAATGCAAATGGTCCACATTGATACTTATTTGGTTGGGGATAAAAACTCATTTCCGTATAGTTCCTAAAGAATTACACAAAATAAAATAATAAAAATTTTGATAAGCAAGACATTTTTTTTAATTTTGAAAAAAAATGGAGTTTCATGAAAGTTGCAATTGTTTACAATGATATTAGCGTTTCAAAAATAAGCGTTTCACACAATAAATCCGAAGATAATCTTAATTTTGAACCTCATTTTGAGATTGAAGATTATGATTCTGAAAGCGAATTTAATTTAATAGCAAGCTTGTTAATCAAATCAGGGTACGAAGCCTACACATTAAATATAAAAGATAACATTAAAATATTCTTAGATGATTATAAAAAAAACAAGCCGGATGTTGTTTTTAATTTAGTTGAACTATTCCGTGATACCCCTTCACTGGAAATGAGTTTTTGCGGTTTGTTAGAGTTATTAAATATTCCATACACAGGAGCCCCTCCTATCACTTTGGGAACTTGCCAGAATAAAGTGTTGACAAAAGGGATACTTTCTTCAAACGGAATTAGGACTCCAAAATTTATTTATATCAAAGAGCCCAAAAATGATTATCCAAATGATCTGCAATTTCCGGTAATAGTTAAGCCATCTTTGGAAGATGCAAGTGTAGGAATTGATGTTGATGCTGTTGTTGAAAATTACGATAAATTAAAAAAAAGAATTAATTACATATTTAAAGAGTATAAACAACCTGTGCTTGTTGAAGAATTTATTGAAGGCAGGGAATTAAACGTGGCAGTTGTTGGAGATCGAAGACCAAAAGTTTTGCCGATAAGTGAAATTGATTTTTCTGAGATGCCTGATAATTTATATAACTTTGTAAGCTATCAAGCCAAATGGGATCCATATCATGAATCTTACCATAAAACAATTCCTGTTTGTCCGTCTCAATTGCCCAGACGGATAGAAATTACCGTGCATGAAACAGCATTGAGATGTTTCCATTTGCTTGGATTACGGGATTATGCTCGAATTGATATGCGGCTTTCAAAAGACAATAAAATATATGTACTTGAAGCCAATCCAAATCCCGATTTAACAGAAGATGCCGGATTTATTCGTTCCATGAAGGCTGCAAAATATTCATATCGAAGCAGTTTGAAAATGATTGTTGATTTTGCCATCAAAAGAAATAAACGGAAGAATTTAATTAACGCCTCTGTTGAGAAGTAAAATCATAATGAGCCAACAGTCGCTTCCTTCCTATTTTAAAATTGATGAAATCGATTTTGAGAAAAGAATTAAAAATGCATTTAATATGCTTGTCAAATGTAATATTTGCCCGCACGATTGTAATATAAACAGAATCGAAAATGTTTTGGGCAAATGTTTGAGCGGAATTTTACCTGTTGTTTCTTCATACACGTTGCATTTTGGTGAAGAACCCGTGATTAGCGGTAAAAATGGTGCCGGAAATATTTTCTTTGGTAACTGCAATCTTAAATGTGTTTATTGTCAAAATTTTGAGATCAGTCAAAATTGGAAAACAGAAAAAGTAAATGAAATTTCTTATGAACGATTGGCTGAAATCATGGTTGAACTTCAAAATCGAGGTGCACACAATATTGGACTTGTATCTCCAACACACTTTACACCTCAAATCTTGAAATCGATATTTCTCGCAAGGAAATCCGGATTGAACCTTCCGTTTGTATACAATTCAAATGGTTATGATTCCGTTGAAGTATTAAAATTATTTAAAGATGTTATAGATGTTTATTTGCCCGATTTAAAGTACGGTGATAATCAAATTGGAAAACAGTTGTCAAAAGTCGCCAATTACTTTGACAAAGCTAAGCTGGCTTTAAAAGAAATGTTTAATCAGGTAGGTGAAGAACTTGTTTTTGACGGCGATGTTGTTGTTAGAGGATTAATTATACGTCATCTGATTCTACCAAACCATTTGTCAGAATCCGAAAAAGTTTTGGAATTTATTGCAAAAGAATTAAGCCCAAAAGTTTATGTTTCGATTATGTCTCAATATTATCCGACTCATAAGGCAGAAAAACATATTTTAATCAATAGAAAAATCAGAGCATCAGAATATGAGAAAGTGCTTTCATTGTTGGATAAATATAAATTGGAAAATGGATGGACACAGGAATTTGAGAGTTCAGGTAATTACTTGCCGGGATTTGATAGAGACAGAAAAAATCCTTTTAATAATTAAGTATAAAATATTATAGAATTGCCATGCCTCTAATTAAGAGGCATGGCAATAATTATTGATCGGAAAGTTGATTTGAAACGCAGAAATTATATCAAACCGGACCGGCGGCGGCATCCCGAGTTTTACTTCTTTCAATGGACTGCAAGGCAAGATATCTCTCTCCAAATTTTTTAAGATTATCCAACTCTTTGTCATATTGATCGTAGTGCATTTCTTCTTCAAGCACAAGACTTTCAAATAGCTGCTTTGTTACAGAATCTGCATTAGCTGCGCATTCAATTGCCCATTTGTTGTAATCAGCAGCACTGCTTTGTTCCATCTCCGATGCTAATTTTAACATTTCTGATACATCAATTACTTTTTTTACTTCTGATGCAGGAACTATTTCAACATCGCCTCTTAAGAATAATATTCTTTCTGCTAATTTCTCTACATGAACCATTTCCTGAATGGCAGTTCGTCGAAACAAATTTGACAGAAGATCATATCCCTGATCATCACAATGAAAATGAAAATACATATACTGATGAACAGCAGATAATTCGTCGCCAACTGCTTTGTTTAATAATTCTTTGCTTTTATCGTGCATTAATTCTCCTTAATTATTTCTTTTTATTGTACTCTTCAAGTGCCATTTTAGTTAATTCATCTTTCAGATCTTTTGCCATCACAACTTTGTCGTAATACTTACCATCCTTTCCTTTTTCGCTCAGACAATTAACAAACAATCCATTTGATCCTTCAACTAAAGTAAAACCTTTAATCATAATTCCTTCTTGAACTTGAACGTCAAAGAATGCTTTTGTTTTTCCGCTTCCATTAAATGGATTCATTCTGGTGATTTTCATCTTAAACTCCTTGTTTAAATTGATAAATGTTTTGTAGAACGCCCGCAATTTGAATACATGTTAATTGCAACTTAATATTTCGGTTTGTAATTATCAAGCATTTTGTTACTTGAAAATGATATTGGACTAATTAAAATAAATCATGTCCTATTATATCATAAAGTTGATTGGCTAATCTTGCCAGATAAAATCAAAAAGCATGTATGAAGCTGTGAGCATGATTACATCGTAACAAAGAAGAACGGCGAGTTCAACATAAGACTTGCTTAATAGTTTTCCGTCCATTGAAAATTTTGTAATCTCAAGAAGAGTGAGTATTAATGGCAGTAATATTGGAAATGAAAGAACTGGATAAAGTGTTCCTTTCGAACTTGCTTTTGAAATTATTGCAGCAATAATCGTGGATGAAACTGCAATACCAATATTTCCCAGGACAAAAGCGAAGAAAAATAACTCGTAGTTTTTGATTATAAAGGACTCAAATAAAATTGAATAAAGAAAAGTAATTACAATATTCATAAGAAAAACAAGCAGTAAGTTAAAAATCAATTTCCCGCCAAATATTGTTGCGGGTTTTGCAATCAGTTGCAATGTCAAAGTTGTGCCGCGTTCTTCCTCCGAAACGAATGCTCGCGATAAGCCGGACATTGCGGAGAAGAAAATCACAACCCACAATAATCCGCCGGACAGGTGTTCGGATGGTTTCTCGTCACCGATAGAAAACATAATGACACTTAAAGTAACAAGTATGAACATCGCTAATGCATTTATTGCATAACGAGTTCGCAATTCTGACTGCCAATCCTTCTGAAAAATTGAATATGCTTTCATTTTATTTCTTTATAATTTTCAATTGTTAGTATTTTATTGCAGATTGCCAAATCATTGTCTTCATTTGAGGCAATAATAACAAGCCTGTCGCTGAGTTTTGTTTTAATGATTTCATAAACTTTATCTTTCCCATTATTATCAAGATTTGAAGTGGGCTCATCAAAAAGCAAAAGCTGCGGCTGATGAATCAAAGAAAAAATAAATTTCATCCTTTGCTTCATTCCGGAAGAAAAGCCTTTCAATAAATCATTTCTTCGGTCGAATAATTCAAATTCATTAAACCAATAATCAATGGTATCGTTATTAATTGTCAAACCTCTTATTTTCAAGAAATGAATAATGTTTTCATAAGCAGTAAACTCATCATACAAAACTAAATACGGAGAAACAAAACCGATTTGTTCGTATAAGTTCTCATTGGGAACAACTATGCCATTGATAAAATGATTTACTTTTCCTGAAGTTGTAGAAATAATTCCAACAATAATTTTTGCTAGTGTAGATTTACCGGAACCATTTCTGCCTGCAAGACCAAAAACACTACCGCTTGTAAACTCACAATCGATATCTTTAAAGATTAATCTTCTGCCAAAAATCTTTGTAACTTTTTCTAAGTTTAATTTATAATTAGTCATTGTAAATCACGAATTTTCCTTTAGTTGTTTTATTGCCTGACTTCGTTAAATAGAAATAAACTCCGGTCGGCAAATTGTTTCCGTTGCTATTTTTCCCATTCCATTTTACGAACACTTTATCATTAGCTTGTATTTGCATGAGATTTGAATAAACAAGTTTCATGTCAACAGAAAATATTTTAACTTCAGCTTCGTTGCTGTCTGATTTATGGACGGGAATGTACAGGTTATCATATTTCGAATAAGCAAAAGGTTGCGGAAATGCATAAGACTCTACTTCGTATTTAAAGTCCTGCCCGCTTACAATATTATAATTATAAATATTTCCTTCCTTCAGCAAATCTTTTTTTTCTGATTCAATAATCGAATAGTAATTGTTAACTATTTTAATAGAGCCGGTTTCGTTGTAATTCAATAAACTGTAGTTCAAACTTATTTGACTCTGCGTTTGCAAATAATTATCAATATCACAATTAGTCAAAATGGTCACCAAAGTATCAGAACTTGCAGGAGTTTTTGTAAAGTAAAGATAGCTGTTTGAAACAGGCGGAGTATTTATCATGTATTCCTTTTGCGGAGGTGAAAACGAATAAATATTTATGGGTTTGATTTTCGGATAATGATTTCCTTCCGAAAAATATTTGGAATCTGCACGCGAGCCTGTAAAATAGCACCATAAACCAAACTCAAGAAATTCCTTGTTGAAGTTAGTCCCATTTTCAAAAAGAGCAAGGCTGATTGCTTCGACCGAATTTTTATTTTCCGCAAAAATATCCCATGTACGTTTGATAATATTAAATCCTTTGTATTCATCATTTTCTGAGCGAATGAATTTTTCAACAAGATAAATATTCCACAAAGCCAATTCATAACCGGAAAAAGAAGACAAAGCATTATTTGGCTTTCTGAAGTAAGAAGGTAGATAATAGTAATAATCATTGATATCATCAAAAACAAATTCTTCCATTGAAGTAGAAGTCAATTCATAAAAAAATATCTGCTCACTGTTCCACCCATAATTTCCGACTTGTATAGCATGATGAAACTCATGCGCTGCAGTAACAATAGCCCCGTCAATTCCTTCTGTAGGAATATTTGTAAAACTATTGTCAATCAAAGTATAAGATACGTATTGCTTGTTATTAATAGAAGAAAATCTTGTTTCGCCATATGAACCAGCACCGAGAGTTTGAATATAAACATCAAACCTGTCATCTCCGCCTTCGGTTCCGTCTTTTGGTGGGGGAAGAAATCCGAGAATATTTACTTCAAAATTATATGACGAGTCAAATGCTGCTGCAACTTGCCAAACATCATATTTTGGTGCCTGTGTCCCGCTTGAATCATAATGAATTCTAAAATAACCTTTCGGACTTATAATACTTGTTTGAGTTTTTGGCCGTTCAGTTAATTTCTTTAGCGAAAATTGATTTTCTATGCTTAATTTATCAATGTTTTCAAGCAGAATCTCGGCAGTACCGAAACTGCATTTTTTGTGATCGTGATTTGATAAAATAACATTGCCTTTAATCGACGCGGAATTATTGCTTCTGAAATTCAAATATTCCGCAAATAATGAATCATAATTTTGAGAAAAAATATGTGAAAAAGAAAAAAAACAAATCACTGCAGAAAATATAAATCTCACTTGATACCTGAAAATGTTATCTGATTATCATTAGTATAGCTGAAAGCAAAATAATTTCTGTTATTAATGTTTACTGTCGAATACCTGTTGATTTTTTTGTTGGAGATTAAATCTGCTAAAGATTCAGCGTCAAGAATTTTATTGCTGACAGAAATCCTTTGCTTATTATCCAACAACCTGTACAACAAATTTATATGATTAGGACTTTTATATAAAGCAAGTTTTGAAATATTCCTGATTTTTGCTTCGCTAAAATTGTTTGTAAAATTTACAAACAGCCTTCCGTTATTTCCGTTTCCGAAATATGAAAGAATAATCTCGTCATATTTGTCAGATGTTGTAATTGACATTCGCAGTTTGTTTTCATCAAACATGTAATTGTTTTTATCAAGAACTTTGATAACAGACTTTGACTTATCAAGCATGCTGACTAACTCAAATAACAAACCGTAATCTTTTTTTCTCCAAACATAAGCTTTTCTTGTATCTGTCCGCGAATACAAACCACCCAATGCATTGAAGAGTGTATCTTCATGTGAATATTTAACTCCTTTGCGGCTGAATTCGTAAACGCTTGAAATAACGTTGTTCCCGTCAGTTGCCATTACTCTGATTAAATTTTTCTTTCTTTTTTCGAAAATAAAATCGGTCATCGGTCCTTCGGCAACAATTTTATTGCGGGATGTTTTATTTGCTGATAAGTCAAAATCAATTATTTCCAATAAAGATGAATTATTTGAATAACAAAAAAATCGAACCACGCCATTTTTTATAACATCTGTTCTTACAATATCATGTTTCTTGAGCAATGGAAAAGAATACATCATGCGAAAAGGCTGGGAGCCGGAATGTTGGAATATTTTGATGTTCAGATTTTTTTCGTCTTCAAGATACAAATACGAATAACCATTTGTGGAAAATGAACCGAAGGCAGAAATATTTGTCCCGATTCCAATTGAAAAATCTTTTTCATTATTTTCAACTCTCGATAGAGTAATTAGCCGTCCTGTATTAACAAGCGAAACGATTCTCGGACCATTTCCGGTGACAGTATAAATATCTTTTATGTTTGCATTATTCAGAAAAGGAAATGGATGAAGAAAACCTTTTGCTCCCGTGCTTAATGAAATGTAAATCATTTCTTCAGCGGATTTTATAAATGCAACATCATTATTTCCATCATTATTAAAATCTCCCAATGCATAATTATCCGCACGTGTACCGGTCGGAATAGAAATCTTTTTTGAAAAGGAATAAACCGAATCACCCAGCAAAATATCCACAGAAGATTCTGTTAAAAACATTAAATCATAAAAATCATCGTTATTAAATTTAGCAAGACGCAAATCGCTGATTTTATCCAAGTAAGGTAAGGTACGCTCAATCACAAAATAATCATCAGAATAGTTATTGATAAACACAATCTGATTGTTTAAAAAATCAATGGCAATAATGTCATTGTAATAATCATAATTGAAGTCAAGTATGGCAAGTGACTCAAATGATTTTTCAGTGAAAAGGCTTGTCGATTTCTTCCTTGAATCTTTGGGATTAATCAGTTCGATTCCCGCAAAGGAATTGCCGGCTGCAATTATTTTATTGAATCCGTCATTATTCATATCCGCTGCGTAAATTTTGTTTGGATATGAATGTAATTCTTTCCTAAAAATCGGCTGCATTAATCCATAATATGAAATTGAAGCAATCCCGACAGTTCTTGCATTGCGTGAAGCAAAGATGAGCTCTGTTCCTCTTGAGGAATAAGTCGCAATATCATCAAGCGGAAATTCAAAACTTTTGTCCGAGGACTCTGTGAATTTTGTAGCGGTAATTGCACGATGAACTGAATACTTTCGCTCGCCCGTCTTAAAGAGGATTAAATCTTTCAGAGAGTCTTGATTAAAATCACAAGCGTAAATTTTTTCAAGTTGTGGAGTTGATTGAATGCTCTCAGTTTTAACAAACCCATTCAAGTAAATTTGAGCATGAATTAATCCCGAACTTATAATTATCGCACAAAATAAAAACCTGAAAGAGTTAAAGTGATTTAAGTCTTTCGTCTCTTCTCTGTAATGCTTTTTTATATCTTCTGATTTCATCTTCACTTTGTGGAATAATTTCTTCTGTCTTCGCAGGTTTTCGGTTTTCATCAAGTCCAACAAATGTCAAATAAGCTGAGTTAGTATGCTTCCGGATTCCTTTTGTATGATTTTCTGCAAAAACTTTCACGCCAACTTCCATTGAAGTATTAAAAACTCTGTTTACCGACGCATGCAAAGTTACAACATCTCCAAGTCTTATGGGATGATGGAAATCAATTCTATCGACAGAAGCTGTCACACAAATTTTTTGGGCATGCTTTGAAGATGCAAGAGCGGCACAGATATCAATCCAGTGCATCAATTGTCCACCAAGTAAATTTCCCAACTGATTTGTATGATTTGGCAGCACCAATTCTGTCATTGTAATAATCGAATTTTTAACAAACTTATTTGGTTTTTGTAATTCCATTTAATTTAAGATTGAATCCTGAATTTTTTTTACATCTGCAGCAAATTCATGACTTGAGTACCGGTTAAGAAAATCCGAACTGTCCCGGATTACATCAGCAGTTTTGTTTTTCAACAATTCAATTTGAATTTTTTTATATAATGCTGCGGGTCCAAATTTAGTGTCGTGATATATTTCAACTACTTTGCCGAAGTAACGTATTGCCGCTAAATAATATTCCATCTTTTCGTAAATGACTGCGCTATTGTAAAGTTTCTCGGCAAGTTTATTATTCATTTCTGATATTTTGTTTGCCGCTTCCTCACTCTTTGGATTTGTGGGAAATACATCAATAAATGCCTGAAATTCTTCTATTGCTTTTTTAGTGTATGCCTGATCCAATTGATATGGAGGAGATAATTGATAGTACGATTCGGAAAGCATGAACTGAGCATCAGCAAGAAATGAACTGGTAGGAATATCGCGAATCAATTTACTGAATTCAAAAGCACCAAGCAAATATTGCTCTCTCTTGAAATATGTCATTCCCAAATAATATTGAGCATCATCCGTAATTGGCGAACCGGGATATTGCAATAAAATTGTTTGAAACTCGCTTACAACTTGTTCATAATCTTCGTCATTATAAAGCTCCATCGCATAATTGAAATGTTCTTCAGGTGACATTGTTGTTGTATCTTTTGAGCCGCCGCATGCAGCCACAATAAATGTTAATGCTATAAATCCGAATGTTTTTTTCATTTGTCTATTTGTGTTTTTTAATTGTTCAAAATTACTTAAAAATGAAGTGCTAACAAAAACTTATTGATTCAAAAAATTTCACCCGTATTTTGTTCCAAATTAAATTGTTTAATAATATATACAAAGGTATTTTTGTCGCACTAAAAACGGAGAATTTGTGAAAAATATAATTATTCTTTTATTTGTCGCTTTGTTTGTATTTTCCTGCAAACCGAAAGTTGATCCAAAATATAAAGCCGAAATAGATAAGTGGCATAAAGAAAGAATAGAAAGATTGAGAAAACCTGACGGCTGGCTGAGCCTTGTGGGACTTTTCTGGCTGAAAGAAGGAGAAAATACTTTTGGCTCTGATTCTTCAAATGACATAAATTTTCCTAAATGGAAGTCGCGTCCTTTTATGGGCAGCTTTTTCCTCGATAGCAATAAAGTGACAGTGAAAATGACATTGGGGCTTGCAGTTAATAAAGATGACAATAAACTCAAAGAAATCAGAATGGTAAATGATATTGAGGGAATTCCGACAATATTAAAGTTTGGTTCACTTAGGTGGAATATCATAAAAAGGAGCGGAGATATGTACGGCGTCCGCTTGCGTGATTCAGAAAATGAACTGATTAAAAAATTCAAGGGTATTGAAAGATTTGATATTGATCCGGAATGGAGAATTGAGGCTACATTCAAACCATATAATCCGCCAAAGAAAATCAGTGTCCCAAGTGTTATTGGAACAATTGACGAAGAAATATCTCCCGGCAGACTTGAGTTCAGTTATGATGAGCAGAAATATTCTGTTGATGTAATTCATTCTGACGGAAAATACTTTTTGATTTTTTCTGATTTAACAAACGGCGAAACAACATACGGAGCAGGAAGATTTTTAATGATCGAAAGAGAAAATGAAAAAGGAAAAACGATAATTGATTTCAACAAAGCATATAATCCACCTTGTGCTTTCACAAAATATGCAACATGCCCGCTGCCGCCGAAACAAAATATGCTGAAACTGAAAATTGAAGCAGGCGAGAAAAAATACGGACACGGTGGACATTAGAAATATATTATTTTAAAATTGTCAGCCTTCGATAAGTTCAGGCTGACAATTTTAAGATTTTAAGACAGTTTCATATTTTCAAATAAACACTATCTTATTGCTCAATTTTTGGAGTATCAAGAAATTTCAAACCTGAATATAATTCGTCATCTGTCAATTCATGATCAACAAGTTTTCCTTCAAAATAATCCTGATAAGCCGCCATATCAAAATAACCATGTCCGGAAAGGTTGAACAGAATAGTTTTTGACTTGCCTTCGACTTTTGCCTGATTTGCTTCACGAATTACTTTTGCAATTGCATGAGTAGCTTCAGGAGCCGGGAGAATTCCTTCAGTATTCGCAAATTTTACTCCGGCTTCAAAACATTCTATCTGATGAATAGCAACGGCTTCAACGAGTTTGTCTTTTAATAATTGACTTACCAAAACACTTGCACCATGATATCGAAGTCCACCGGCATGAATTGGTGGGGGAACGTAGTTATGTCCAAGTGTGTACATTGGCAAAAGCGGTGTCAATCCGGCTGTATCACCAAAATCGTAACGGAACTCACCTTTTGTTAATTTCGGGCATGATGCCGGTTCAACAGCAATACATCTTATGTTTTTTCCTTCAGTTAAATTCAATCTTAAAAACGGAAATGATATTCCGGCAAAGTTCGAGCCGCCTCCGAGTGGTGCAATAATTATATCCGGAAAATCTCCAGCTTTTTCCATTTGTTTTATTGCTTCAAGCCCGATAACTGTCTGATGCATTAAAACATGATTCAACACACTTCCAAGTGAATATTTTGTTTCGGGAGTTGTTGCTGCTCTTTCGACAGCTTCTGAAATTGCGATGCCCAAACTTCCGGGAGAATTTGGATCTTCGGCTAATATTTTTCTTCCTGATTCAGTTCTGTTTGTAGGAGAAGGAAAAACTTCAGCACCCCAAGTATTCATCAATAATTTTCTGTATGGCTTTTGTTCATAACTTACCCGAACCATATAAACTTCGCATTCTATATCAAAATGTTTGCAAGCAAACGCCAAGGCACTTCCCCATTGACCCGCACCGGTTTCAGTGGCTATTCGTTTCACACCTTCAAGTTTATTGTAATATGCCTGCGGAACAGCAGTGTTTGGTTTATGTGAACCCGCCGGACTTACGCCTTCATATTTATAATAAATTTTTGCCGGAGTATCAAGAAGTTTTTCGAGATTGTACGCCCGAAACATTGGTGTCGGTCGCCACATTCTGTAAATGTCACGAATCTCTTCAGGTATATCAATCCATCTTTCCTGTGATACTTCCTGTTTGATTAATTCCATCGGAAAAATTCTTGACAAATCTTCAGGACCGATTGGCTGCTTTGTAACGGGATGAAGCGGAGGAAGCGGCTTATTCGGCATATCGGCTTGTATATTATACCATTTTTCGGGTAACTCTTTATCCTCTAAAATTATTTTTTTTGAATTCGACATTATGATTTCCCTTTATTTGTTAAAAGATTGGCACAAAGATAAAATTTACAAGGCAAAATATCTATATTTATAAATAAAAAAAGAGTTTTTGGTTATGAATAAAATTTTTATTGTTACAGGAAAAATTGGAACGGGAAAAACAACAAGATTATCAACATGGGTTGAAAACCAAAAATCAATCGCAGGAATATTACAGCCTGTCATAAATAACATCAGAAACATTAAATGTATTTCGACCGGCGAGATACGTCAACTTGAATTACAAAATATTGTGGCAAATGAAAACGTATTATCAATCGGCAATTACATCTTTGATAAAAATACTTTTGAGTGGGCAAAAATCGCACTTCTTGCTGATGCATCATTAAAACTCGAGTGGCTTATAATCGATGAATTTGGCAAACTCGAATTTGACGAAAAAGGATTAGAACCCGTCATAACTTTTTTGATAAACGACGCTGAACTTCGTGAAGAGACAAAAATAATTATAGTTATCCGCGATTATTTACTTGAGGATTTCCTGAAAAAATTTTCGCTTGGAAAAGATGATTATGAGTTCTGGGAAGTTTGAATAGTAATAAGTTGTCAGCTATCAGCGTTCCGATGTTTTTTTGTTTAATCAAATCGTCTTTATTCCGCGTCCGTCATTTGTCAACTGATGGGGACAACTTGTGTCTCGGCGTACATGTTTTTCAATGAAATAAAATTTATTTGGCGTAAATTTGCATTGTAAATTTTTCACACAAATAAAAGAATAAAAATGGCAAATGAACCCAACAAAATAATTTACTCGATGGTTCGGGTAAGTAAATATTATCATACAAAACCAATTATTAAAGACATCTCACTATCATATTTTTACGGTGCAAAAATTGGTGTGCTCGGCTTAAACGGTGCAGGCAAAAGTACTTTGCTGAAAATCCTTGCAGGTGTCGATAAAGATTTTAATGGTGAAACTATTATCGCTCCTGGTTATACGATTGGCTATCTTGAACAGGAGCCGATGCTAGACAGTGAAAAAAGCGTAAGAGAAATTGTAGAAGAAAGCGTTAAAGAAACTATCGATTTGATGAATGAATTCAATGAGATTAGTGCGAAATTTGCTGAGCCGATGTCGGATGAGGAAATGAATAATCTGTTAGAGAAGCAGGGAACAATTCAAGAAAAGCTTGATCATCTTGATGCTTGGGATATTGATTCAAAACTTGAAATGGCAATGGATGCTCTTCGATGTCCTCCGCCGGATACCAAAATTAAATTCATTTCCGGTGGTGAAAAACGCCGCGTTGCTTTGTGCCGGTTATTATTGCAGAAACCTGATATTCTTTTGCTTGATGAGCCGACAAACCATCTTGATGCCGAATCGGTTGCATGGCTTGAACATCATTTGCAAAAGTATGAAGGGACGGTAATTGCAGTTACACACGATAGATATTTTCTTGATAATGTTGCCGGGTGGATATTGGAATTAGACCGTGGAGAAGGAATTCCTTGGAAAGGAAATTATTCATCATGGCTTGAGCAAAAGCAAAACCGACTCGTTATGGAAGAAAAAAGAGAATCACAGCGTCAGAAAACTTTGCAGCGTGAATTGGAATGGATTCGCATGTCGCCGAAAGCTCGTCATGCAAAATCAAAAGCAAGAATTTCTTCGTATGAATCGTTATTGAAAGAGGAGCAGAAGGACAGATTGAAAGAATTGCAAATCTATATTCCTGCAGGTGCTCGTCTCGGAGATGTTGTAATTGAAACGGAAAACCTCTCAAAATCCTTTGAGGAAAACATTCTTTTTGAAAATCTAAATTTTTCTTTATTACCAGGAAGTATCGTTGGTGTGATTGGTCCAAATGGTGCAGGCAAAACTACTCTTTTCAAAATTCTGACCGGATTAGAAAAGCCAGATAAAGGTTCAATAAAAATTGGCGAAACTGTTAAAATTGCTTACGTAGATCAATTGAGAGAGAAGCTCGATTCAAAAAAGACGATTTGGGAAATGATTTCAGGCGGAAATGATATTATTATGCTGGGAAACAAAGAGGTGAATTCTCGTGCTTATGTTGCTCAGTTTAATTTTTCCGGCTCCGATCAGCAAAAACCTATTGAATTACTTTCAGGCGGAGAGCGAAACAGAGTAAATCTTGCAATGGTTTTGAAAGAAGGGGCAAATGTTATTTTACTTGATGAACCTACAAATGATCTTGATGTAAATACAATGAGAGCACTTGAAGAAGGACTTGAAAACTTTGCCGGTTGTGCGGTTGTTATTAGTCACGACAGGTGGTTTCTCGATAGAATTGCTACTCATATTCTTGCGTTTGAAGATGATGGTCAGGTGGTTTTCTTCGATGGAAATTTTTCGGAATATGAAGAAAAACGGATTGAAAAACTTGGCGATGCTGCCTTGCGCCCACATCGAATTAAATACAGACATTTAACAAGATAATATAAACAATGCCCGAAACAGTAAAAGGAATTGTTGATCGTTACATTTTTTTCAATGAGGAGAATGGTTATTCTATTATCAAACTTAAGGACACCTCTGTTATTGTTGGTACTCTTCCAAAGTTAAATCAAGGTGAATCTATTGAAGTTTCGGGCAATTGGATTGTTCATCCAAAATTCGGCAAGCAATTTAAAATCGAAAATTTTTCCATCGCTTATCCAACTACAAAAACCGGAGTTATAAATTATCTTGGCTCGGGTTTGATTAAAGGAATCGGGAAATCTACAGCGGAGAAAATTTACTCTGTCTTTGGCACAAAAACTTTGGACATTTTAGAGAAAAACATTCACAGACTTCTTGAAGTTGAAGGTATCGGCGAAAAAAAACTTGAAATGATAAAAAAAGGCTGGGCTGAGCAGCAAGGGATAAAAAATGTAATGTTGTTCCTTCAGTCTTATGGAATTTCAACAGCATATTCATTGAAGATTTATAAAACTTATGGCAATACGGCTCCTGAAATTATTAAGCAAAACCCGTATCGGCTGATTAGCGATGTTTATGGAATCGGTTTTAAAATTGCAGATCAGATTGGCAAAAAACTTGGCATCGAAGAGCGAAGCCCGATGAGAATCAAAGCCGGAATTTTATTTGTGCTGAATGAAATTTCTAAAAACGGACACACATACTGTCCCGAAATTGATTTGATTGAAAGTGTTACACAAACATTAAATTATGATTTAGCTTCATCTGACACAATTATTCAAGAGTTGCAAAACGAAGGCTTGATTGTTATTCATAAAAAAAACATTTATCTGGCAGATCTCTATTATGCTGAACGCGGCATTGAAGAATCGATGAAATTAATTCAAAGTATTCCGAAAGAAGAGATTAATTACGAAAAGCTTTTACGTGCAATTGAAAACCGATATTCCAAGGAGCAATTAGCGGCAATAAAATATTCACTTTCCAATAAGATATTAATTATTACCGGCGGACCTGGAACCGGAAAAACGACAGCGCTGAAGGGAATTATTGATATTTATAAGAGGATGGAAAAGAAAATTCTTTTGGCAGCACCGACGGGCAGAGCAGCAAAACGCATGGCAGAAGTAATAAAAATGGAAGCAAAAACCATTCACCGGCTTCTCGAATTTAATCCGTCGGATAATTCGTTCGCATATAACAAATTCAATCAACTTTCAGCAGACCTGATAATTATTGATGAAGTTTCCATGATTGACACTTATTTAATGTATCATTTAATTACTGCAATTGATACGAAAACAACAATTGTTTTTGTTGGCGATATTGATCAGCTTCCTTCTGTTGGTCCTGGAAATGTTCTTCGCGATTTAATTAATTCGAATTCGGTTTCTGTAGTCAGGTTAAATAAAATATTCAGACAGGCAGAAAGCAGCGATATAATCAAGAATGCACATTTGATAAACAAGGGCGCAATGCCCGTATTTAATGCAAAAGATACGGATTTTGTTTTTCTGGATGAGAAAGAGCCGGTTGTAATTTCGGAAAAAATTCTTGCTCTTTGTAAGGATGAACTACCTTCGAAACTAAAATTTGACCCGCTGCTTGATATTCAGGTTATTACACCTATGTATAAAGGCGATGTCGGTGTTAATTATTTGAATAAGTTGTTTCAGGCTCGCATTAATAAAAACGATATTATTTATTCGCAAGGCGATAGAATTTTCAAGGCAGGCGATAAAATTATGCAGCTTAGAAATAACTATGACAAAAATATTTATAATGGTGATATTGGATTTTTGATTGAATATGATGACGAAAATAAAAATTTAGTCACAGACTTTGAGGGCAGGCTGATCAAATATTCACCTGATGAATTTGATGAGATAACTTTGGCTTATGCAATTACAGTTCATAAAAGTCAGGGGAGCGAATATCCATGCATAATTATGCCAATGGTGACCCAAAATTATATAATGCTTCAAAGAAATTTACTTTATACGGGAATTACACGTGCTTCAAAACTGCTTATTATGCTTGGATCAAAACAGGCAGTTTCAATTGCTGTAAATAACAATAAAGTTCAAAGGCGATTTACAACTTTGTTCAGTCTGGATTAATCAACCGGGATAATATTTCTTTCTTTTGCTGAGACACAAAACTTTATATGCACAAAACATTTTTTGATGTATCTTTGAGTAAATTAAAAATGAAAGGTTTTCATGGCAGAAGAGATTTTACATTTTAAATATACATTCAGTTTTTCGGAAAATTTATATCGAACATTCGAACTAAAAGTTGAACCAAACACTTTACTTGCTGTTTCATCTCCGGAGGATAAGCCTGTTAGCTGGGCAAAGTTGGATTATTTTAAGTGTCCGAATTGTCCTTTGGATGAAAGCAAAAATGAGTACTGTCCGCTTGCAGTAAAATGTTATCCGATTATTAATTTTTTCAATTCCTTTCCTTCAACGCAAACCGCAAATATTATTATTGAAACGAACGAAAGAATAGTTTACAAATACACTTCCGTGCAAATGGGCGTTTCGAGTTTGTTTGGATTGATAATGACAACAAGTGGCTGCCCGATGCTTGGGAAACTGCGTCCAATGGTCGAATATCATTTGCCTTTTTCTACTTTGGATGAAACTGAGTACCGCGTTTTTTC
>PFVB01000035.1:22165-32777 GCA_002790395.1 Ignavibacteriales bacterium CG_4_9_14_3_um_filter_34_10
TTCAATGTATATTTTTCTTCAATACTTGAAGTTGATGAAAAGCGAAAAACCAGATTGGGATTTTTTAGGTCTGCGTAAACTTTATGAAGAAATTGAAATTGTAAACAGAAACATTATTGAAAAATTGAACCAGATTGAAATGAATGATACTTCGCGAAATGCAGCGGTGGGTCTGAATAGTTTTGCTCAATATATTCTTGCCATTCTTGATGATAATGAAGTTGAAAAATATTATGAAAGGCTGAAACCCCTCGACGGGCAAAAAGAGTAATGCTTTTGCCTTTATAAAAATATTCCGTTTTTTGCGGTGAATTAAATTTTTGAGTTGACAAAACAGCGACACACATTTTATCTCTTGCATAAAACTCTCAGGTTGTTTTAAAACCCCTCAAATTACTGTAATTCTAAAAGTTGGAATCAATTTCTTAAAGAAGTAATTTTTCATAAAAAAAATAACTGATTGAGGAAGAAATGTCGGAAAAACTTATTGAATGTGTTCCCAATTTTTCTGAGGGAAAAAATTTAGAATTAATTAAACAGATTACTGATGAAATTGAAAAGATTGAAGAAGTGAAATTGCTTGATGTCGATCCCGGATTTGATATGAATAGAACTGTCGTAACATTTATCGGAAGTCCAATCGGAGTGAAAGAAGCAGCATTTCAGTCAATAAAAAAGGCATCGGAATTAATTGATATGTCGAAACACAAAGGTACACATCCGCGGATGGGCGCAACAGATGTTTGTCCTTTTATTCCGGTAAACGGAGTTACTGAAAGTGAGTGTATTCAGCTATCAAAAGAAGTTGCTGAACGGGTAGCAAATGAACTGAATATTCCTGTTTATCTTTATGAAAAATCAGCACAGATTCCGGATAGGAAAAATCTCGCTTTCGTCAGACAAGGTGAGTATGAAGGACTTGCAGAAAAAATTATTAAGCCGGAATGGAAACCGGATTTCGGCAAAGCTGAATTCAACTCTAAAAGCGGTGCAACAATTATTGGTGTCAGAGAATTTTTAATTGCATATAATATTAATCTGAATACACGGGATGTAAATCATGCAACGGATATTGCTTTTGAACTGCGTGAAAAGGGCCGCTCGGCAAGAAGAGGAAATATCAAACCGTTTTATTATAAAGGTGAAGAAATATTAAAGTATCAAAAAGATAATTTTCCATGTGGCAGTTGTGAATTTAATGCTAAAACTTTTGATGAAATTGTTGTGCACTGCAAAAATGAACATGAGTATGACTTAATTGAATTGCTGAAATTAAACGGAATCAGTGCTGATAAAATCATTGGTGAATCGGTTAAAAAGCCGGGACTGTTTAAAAACTGCAAAGCAATCGGCTGGATGGTAGATAAATTTGACCGCACACAAATATCAATAAATCTGACAGACTATAAAGTTACATCAATGCACGATGTGATTGAAGCGACCAGAAAACTTGCCGAAGAACGCGGGATTGTTGTAACCGGAAGTGAAATCGTCGGGATGGTTCCTTTTCAGGCCTTGCTCGATACCGGTAAGTTTTATCTTAAAAAACAAAATCGCTCAGCAGGAATTCCTATAAAAGATATTCTGGAAACTGCATTGCAGTCACTTGGTTTGCGAGATGTTTCTGAATTTAAAATTGAAGAAAGAATTCTCGGTCTTCCGAAGTTTGAAAAAAATAATCTGGTCGAAATGAAAGTAAACGACTTTACTGATGAAGTATCGCGTGAATCTTCGGCTCCGGGCGGCGGTTCAATTGCTGCTTTAGCTGGTTCACTTGGTGCATCTCTTTCATCGATGGTCTGTAATCTTACTGCAAACAGAAGAGGCACTGAAAGAGCTGATAAAATATTAAATGAAACTGCTGAACAGTGTCAAAAGATAAAAGATGAATTGCTTAAAGCAGTTGATGAAGATACAAATGCTTTCAATCAATATATGGAAGCAAGAAGACTTCCGCAGAACACAAATGAGGAAAAGACAAAACGACAAAACGCAATGCAGAATGGGTTGAAAAACGCCGTTGCTGTTCCGCTCAATACTGCAAAGTTATCGCTGAAAGCAATTGAAATGGCGGAGATTACGATAAAGTATGGTAACCCAAATTCAATTACAGATGTTGGTGTCGGCGCGCAAATGGCTTTTGCAGGAGTTGTCGGTGGAATTTATAATGTGCTCATTAATCTGAAAGATATTAAAGATGTGAAATTTGTTGATGAGATGAAATCTGAATGTGAACAACTGAAATCTTCTGCTGAGCAAAAACTAAATTTAATTTCCGGTTTGGTCATGAAATCAATAATCCAAAAAAAATAAATCAGTGGAGTGATGATGAAAAGAAAAATTTTAATTCTGTTAGTTTTATTTTCATTTATTAATCTGTTTGGTCAGAGTTTTGAAAATAATTTAATGCCTGTACCGAAAAATATTGAAATGAAGCCGGGCAAATTTTATTTGGACAAATCATTTACGATTGGACTAAAAGGTGGTTTTGACAAGCGGCTTTATTGGGCGGCAACCAATGCTCTGCGACGACTTGATAATCGCACGGGTATGTTTTTTCAGCAGGATTTTATTACTGAAGAATCAAATCCGAATACCTCCGTTTTGAAAATTAATTGTGAGAAACCTGCAGAAATCAAACTCGGGACAGATGAAAGTTATGAATTGATAATTGATTCTGCTTCTGTTATTATTAATTCAAAAACTGATTTAGGTGCAATGTTCGGGCTTGAAACTTTGCTTCAGTTATTGTCAGTTGATGAAAAAGGATATTTTTTCCCGGCATTGATTATCAGAGACGAGCCGCGTTTTAAGTGGCGTGGATTGATGATTGATGCTTGCAGACATTTTATGCCGGTTGATGTTATCAAACGCAATCTTGATGCAATGCATGCTGTCAAGTTAAATGTATTTCACTGGCATCTCAGCGAAGATCAGGGATTCCGCGTTGAAAGCAAATTGTTTCCCAAACTCCATCAATTAGGTTCGGATGGATTGTTTTATTCGCAGGAACAGATTAAAGATATTATCAGTTACGCAAACCAAAGAGGAATCCGTGTGATTCCTGAATTCGATATTCCCGGACATGCGACAAGCTGGTTTGCTGCTTTTCCTGAATTTGCAAGCGCACCCGGTCCATATAAAATTGAAAGAAACTGGGGAGTGTTCGACCCGACTTTTAATCCAACAGATGAACGTGTTTATGAATTCTTCGACAAATTCCTCGGTGAAATGTCTGCTCTTTTTAACGATGAATATTTTCATATTGGCGGTGATGAGAATAACGGAAAGCAATGGAATGCAAATGAACAGATTCAGAATTTCATGAAAGCAAACAGCATAAAAGACAATCATCAGCTTCAGGCTTATTTCAACAACAGAATTCTGAAAATATTGACGAAGTACGGAAAGAAAATGATTGGCTGGGATGAAATTTTACACGAAGATATGCCGAAAAATATTGTCATTCAATCGTGGAGAGGAAAAGAATCGCTTGTTTCATCTGCAAAAAAAGGTTACATGGGAATTCTTTCTAATGGATATTATATTGATTTGATTCAGCCAACAAGTTTTCATTATCAAAATGAAATAATCGAAAACGAATCACAACTTTTACCTGCAGAAAAGGAATTGATTCTTGGCGGCGAGGCAACAATGTGGGCTGAATTAATTACACCCGAAACCATCGATTCACGTATTTGGCCAAGAACTGCTGCAATTGCTGAAAGATTCTGGTCGCCGGCTTCTGTAAATAACGTTGATGATATGTATCGCAGACTTGAAAAAATTGAATTTCTGCTTGAAGAACACGGTTTGCTTCATCTTAAAAATTATGAAATGATGTTACGACGGCTGACCAATAATAAAAGTATTGAACCTTTGAAAAATTTGGTTGACATTGTTGAGCCTGTAAAATTTTATCAGCGACATTCGCAGGGAGTTAAATATCAGCAGCATTCACCGTACACAAGAATCGCCGATGCAGCAAGACCCGATTCTAAACCGGCAAGAATTTTTTCAAAGCAAGTCAGTCATTTTTTAGAAATGAAAAACGCAAAATGCAAAGATGAAGTAAGCACGAAGCTTTTGAAGTGGAAAAATAATCACAGTGAATTATTAGCATTGATTAGCACTTCTCCGATAATAAAAGAGATTGAACCGATGTCACAAAATTTAGCGGACTTGTCTGAAGTTGGATTGGAAGCGATTCACATGATAATGAAAGATATTCGTCCGGATAACAAGTGGCTTGATAAAGCAAACTCAATTATCGAATATTCAAAAAAGCCGGTCGGACAGGTTGAATTGAAAATTGTTGAGCCAATTGAAAAGTTGGTCAATTCAGTGAAATAGATTTTGTGATGATTAATTAAACCCAGATTTGTCATTAGAAAACTTTCCCTAATGACACTCTTTGGATAAAAATTATCGAGCGAAATGAATAAATCCATTATTTAATTGACTTCATCTCAACATAGCCCACGAATTAATTCGTGGGCTATAGAACGGATTACGCAAATAAAACCGTTTTAACGGTTTAAGAAGTCTTTAAAATCTTAATGCTGTTTGAACTAATAATTCAGCAGTTCACTGATTGAGTCAATAACATTGCTTGTTTGTTTCAGCAATTTATTTTTGTTTTGATGACCGGAACTAATCAGCAGGCAGTCGGCTCCGATTCCGTTTGCTACTTCGAAATCATGCTCGGTATCACCAATCATCAGTACTTTATTGTTGTTCAATCCAAGTTCATTCATCCATTTGATTCCGTTTGCAAGTTTGCTTGTTGCATAAATGTTATCAAGTCCGACAAGGCGAATAAAATATTTTGAAAGATTATACTGATTAATCATCTCTTCCAGTGTGTGCTGTGAATAAGCCGATAAAACCGATTGGGAAATGCCTTTTGATTTTATATGTTCAAGAACATCAACGGCTTTATCATAAAGTCCGCAACTGTTTTTTCTTCTCTCGTATTCGTGAATAAATTCATGACTGATAATTTCCCAGTTTTCATCACTGATATCATGACCGGCGATTCGGTAATATTCCTTTACAGGAAAAGTAAAAATCTCGCGGTATTTTTCCAGTGATATTTTTCCCATTCCTCTTTCAGTAAGCAGATAGTTCATTATGTCACAGCAAATTTCGACATCGCTGAATAAAGTGCCGTTCCAGTCCCAAATAACATGTTTATAATCTGACAAAGAAAAATTTTCCAAAATATACCACCTGAATTGTTTATAAAGTTACCATACTCATTTGTCATGCTGCCGTCAGGCAAGTTTTATTTCGGCATCTAAAAAACTTAACAAAAGAAGATTCTGAAACAAGCCTATCTGCCGACAGGCAGGTTCAGAATGACAATGTTGTAAACTTTGCGTAAGCTGAGTTATAAATTTATTGTTGCAAGAAAATATCCAAATAACGAATTGTCTTTTCCTTTCCACTCTTTAAAAATTTCTCCGGGTGAAAATGTTGAAAGGCCAATCAGCAGATTAAGGTTTTCATCATATCTGTAATTTGAAAACAAATCAGCTTCAAACCCAAAGTCTTTTGTCTTTGATGAATTTTGTTTTGTGTATTCAGCATCAGAAAGAAATTTGTGCAAGTTCAGATTTACTGAAAAATCTTCAGCAGGTTTAATTCCAAATTTCAAATGCAAATCTACCAACCCCAGATTTTTTGTGTGAGCCGGAATATTTTTGAAATAATCCATGAAGCCATAAAACCTGTGCCCTGTACCGTAAAGTGTACTGAACGACTGATATTTTTTATCGTTTGGATTCTTATCTCCGCCAATAAAATCAATACCGCCGCCGGCTTTCGGCTTCCAGTAAAAATCAAAGGAATAGTCAAAATTATATGCAAACATGCAAGATGAAACTGTGAAATTTCTGTTGGCAATTTTTATATTCCCAAACTGATATGCAGCTTCTGTTCCATGATGAAAACGCTGATGATCTCCGCTTGCAAAAAATCCGATTGTTGTGGTATTATTTCCTGATGTTTTTGATTTTACTTCTGATAAAATAAATACACTTGCTTCATAATTCGGAATTGATTTGAAGTCAGCAGAAATGCCGCCGAAAAAAGAATCAAGTGAATCACCAGCCAGCAATTTTTCATTAGTCTGAAAAGCATAAACATTAAAATTGACATCCGAAGTTTTTATTCCGAGTGTTGTTCCGTCAAAACTTCTTCCGGTTGTCCAATCAGAAACGCCAAGCAGTCGTTCATTTGCTAATTTTACCTGCATTCGCCCGAACTTCCAGTCAACCGGCAAATCAAAAATGTTTTTGACAATTCCATACGCCTGAAGTAAATCAACATTTCGTGAATTATCGGTTGTACTTGCTTCCGAACCAAAAACTCTTACATCCTGAAACTGAATAAATGCTGCAAGGGATGAATTCGGAATAAAGTTTACTCCAAGTCTGCTTCTCAGTTCAGAATATGTAAACGCAGCTGTATTATCCGAGAAATCAGCATTATTCAAAATTGTCCGCTCACGTATTTGACCTGTCAGTTTGAAATTCTGTGCAAGAATTACATTTGAAAAAAACAAAACAGATAATAAAAATAATTTCATCGTTCATTTATAAGTTAAAAATCCCAAACAAAATTACAAAAAGTTTTGCAAAGGAACTGAATGTTTGGTGAGGAAAAGCAGAAAAGTCTGTATCGCAACACAAAAGAAGTTTGTTGAGGCTGATAATTGCCAATAGGAAAAGATTTCTAATGACCGCCAATAGAAAAAAGTATCAATTTTTATTAAACCTCTACGAGGTTTTGATTTTTTGGGGGTGATAATTTTGTTACAATTATGTGACTTCTACAAAGTCAATAACCTGTCAAAACATCATCGAATTTGCAAAGAACATCGTAGATGTTCGATTTTTGTAACGATTATGATAAAGAGATAAAAAATTATCTTCGTAGAAGATCTATAATGGTTGAATAATTTATTACAACTGTACTTTATTATAAAAAACATTCTAATGACAAATCTGGGTTTATTGATTCGTACGTCACACTTTGCACTTTCAACAAACTCAGGACATCGCTTTCCTCAGTGTGACATAAAAAATTACTTTTAAGACAGACCTAGATTCAGACTGATAAATTAAATCTTTTAAGACATCAATTATTCCGCTTGCTGGTTCAGTTTGTCAATTTCTTCTGTACTTGTCGGGTGTCCGTATTCATTCATCTTTTTGAAGTGATTCAGGTATTCCTCTTTTGTGATATTATTCTGCCAGTTTCCGCTAAGCATTGCAATTCCTGTGATTATCACAAATATTCCGACAACAGCCAGTGCGATATAATTTTTCTTTATCCGGATATTTTTGAAAACGGTTTTGTATTCCAGTGTATCAGCGACCGGACAAACATCAACACAGTTAAAACAAGTTGAGCATTCATCGCTGATTACAGTTTTCACTTTATCAACTTTTATAAGTGACGGACAGGCTTTTGCACATAATCCGCAATCAATACAGCTTGCCGGATTCCGCCTGATTTTATTCGGACTCAAAATTGAAAAAAATCCAAGTAAAGCTCCATAAGGACATAAATACCTGCACCAGAAATTTCTGATGATTATTGATAAAACAAATAGTGATGCAATAACAATCAGCGACAAACGGGAAATGTGTGCAAAGAAATAATACATTTTCACATCTGCAACCAGATTATACGGACTGTCGAGAAACATTTTCAGAGCAGGAACTGTCATCGAAAAAATCGCATATGTGAAAAATCCAAGCAGCAGATATTTCAGACTCCGGAGCGGATAATCAATAAACTTGGGAATTCGGATTACGCGTTTGAAAATTTTCTTCTGAACTTTCTCGCCGAACTCACCAATATATTCCGAGATTGTTCCAATCGGACAGAGCCAACTGCAGAATGATTTGCCAAAGACAAATGAAATAACAATTACCGAAACAAGTATGAAAAATCCGGCGGGATGAGCAAAATGAATTATGCCGGTTTCAACAAAATAATAAAGACTCATCAACGCACTGATTGGAAGAAACCCTTCGGCTCCCGGTGGGCGCTGATAAAAATTTTCTGTTCCGTTTGATTCCAAAAACATGGCAAAAAGATGGAATTCAATTCCAACCCAAATTACAAGCAAAAGAAAAATAATTTGAACTGTTGCTCTCTGTTTCTGAATTGGCTTTTCTGGATTTTTATTTATTTTCATTAGAATTTTTGCGTTTTCTTATTTATAAACAGAAATATATTTCCGATTCAAACCTAATCTAAAATTGTTCATTTGCCAAATTTATTACGACAATTTTTTGCTCTGTGTAACTAAGTAGTGTTCTTCTTTACCAATTAATCAGGTAGTTCACTGAGGTTAACTTAGTTATTGAAAAACCCCGACAGGCAAAACACGAATCTCTATTTCCAATATTTTTTTTCGATAATTTATTAGTCACCATACGCATTTGTCATGCTGAACCTGACTGCCGTCAGGCAAGTTTTATTTCAGCATCAAGAAATTTAACAAAAGAAGATTCTGAAACAAGCCTGTCTGCCGACAGGCAGGTTCAAAATGATAATGTTGTAAATTTTGCGTAAGCCGAGTTATTATTTATGGTGAATATTTGTATTTTAAAGTTATGCAATTGCGGTTATTTTAATAAACCAAAATTTTGTGAGGCGCTATGAAATCAATTAATTTTTTCGGGAACAAAAAAAATGCAGTAATCACTTTTATCCTATCAGCTGTTGTATGTATAATTTTTGGTTCTCTATATTATTTACACATAAAAAAGAGTTTTATTAATCAGGCTAAAAGTGAATTAAGAACTGTTGCTGAATTGAAAATTTCTGAGATTGTTAAATCAAATTATGATGAACTGAACGACGCAAAGCTTATTTCAAGTGATTACACAATTTTAAAATATTTGGATAAAATTATATCCGGACGTGCTTTCAACCGAAGCGAACTCAAGCATATTTTTTCTGAATTAAAACTTGAACACGGTTATGAAAATATTTTATTTGTTGATAATAAATATCAGGTTCGGTTTGATTCAAACAATCAAAAATTTGAAATTCCCGAACTGGTTCTTAGGGTTATAAAAGAAAATGAAGGGAATCCCGAAGCATTTACGACAGACATTTTTTATTGTCCTATTCACAAAGGAATTCATATCGAATACATATCAACAATCGAATTCAATAATAAGCCGTTGGGATATCTTGTTTTTATTTTAAATCCGGATAATTTGCTTTTCACATTGACACAAAATTATCCGGGGGAGAAAAAGACAACAGAAACTGTCATTGTAAAAAAAGAGGGTGACTATGTTTTACCACTTTCACCGCTGAAATTCAGGGAGAATCCGGAATTAAAAATAAAAATTCCTTTGAGCAAGAAAAATTATCCTGCTGTAGAAGCTCTTAAAGGAGAAAAGAAATTTTTTGATGGTGTTGATTACAGAAATGAAAAAATCATTTCATTCATAAGTCCAATCGAAGGAACGAACTGGTTTTTTGTATTAAAGGTTGATGAAGCAGAGATATACAAGGAAATAAACAAACAGGTTTTTTCTTTAATTATTTTTATGCTGCTTTTTTTTACCGCTTCATTTTTCCTGATATTCTGGTTATATCATTATCAGCAGCGGAATTTATACAGAAAATTATATGGTGAACAAAAAACTATAACAGAAAATGAAAGTAAGTTTAAGACAATACTTTACAGCATTGGCGACGCACTGATAATTACAGATCAGTTCGGAATGATTAAAAATATAAATCCGGTATCGGAAAATTTAACAGGATGGCAGGAAAGCGAAGCAAAAGGAAAAACTATTGAAGAAGTTTTCAGAATTATCAACGAGCAAACAAGAAACAAGGTTGAAAATCCGGTTGAAAAAGTTTTGAGCGAAGGAACAGTTGTCGGACTTGCAAATCATACTTTGTTGATTTCAAAAGACGGAAAAGAAATTCCGATTGCTGACAGCGGTGCGCCAATCAAAAATGATGAAGGAGAAATTTTAGGTGTAGTTTTAGTTTTTCGTGATCAAACCAAAGAGAGAGAAGCCAACAGGAAAATAAAAGAATCTGAAGACCGCTTAAACCGGGGAGAAATTGTTTCCAAATCCGGAAACTGGGAGCTAAATCTGACCTCAAAAAAAATGTTTTCTTCCGAAGGTGCAGCCCTGATTTACGGTGTTGAGCAAACTGAGTTTGATTACGATATTGTAAAATCTGTCCCTTTGCCTGAATATCGGAAGATGCTTGATGGAGCTTTGATGAATTTATTGCAGAACAAATCTCCTTATGATGTGGAATTCAAAATTAAAGCGGTTGATTCGGGTGAGATAAAAGATATTCATTCAATTACAGTTTTTGATAAAGGAAAAAACACTTTGTTCGGAATTATTCAGGATATTACTCAAAGAAAAACAATTGAAAAGAAACTTGCTGAATCTGAAGCAAATCTGCTCTCGATGATAAACAATAAAGATCAGGCAATTTGGTCGCTGGACGAGAATTATAATCTGATTATTTGCAATGATTTCTTTAAAAATGCTTATAAAGCAGCATACAATTTCGAATTGAAAGGCGGTGTTAATCTCGTTGAAAT
>PFVB01000099.1:0-21340 GCA_002790395.1 Ignavibacteriales bacterium CG_4_9_14_3_um_filter_34_10
ATTTTCTTCTGTATTTATTTAAGAAATGAAGGCAAAAAACCGAGTCGGGTCCACCGCTAAATCCCACAAGTAAACTTTCTCCATTACGGATCAATCCGAATTTACTTATGAATCCAAGTATTTTTTCTTCTGTTTTCTTCATTTTTTAAAACGAATTAAAAATCACTCAATCAATTTTCATAATTTCAAATTTAATTACTCCGGCTGGAACTTTTGCAGCAACTATTTCACCAACTTTTTTGCCCATCAATGCTTGACCAACAGGAGAGGACATTGCAATCTTTCCTTTTTCAAGATCAGCTTCCTCCGGTGACACTAATATATAGTTGAAAACTTTTGAACTGTTCAAATTTTTTACTTTCACAGAAGACAAAATATGGATTTGATCCTTTGGCAAAGAAGAAGCATCTACAATTCTTGCACGGCCCAATAAATCTTCCAACTTGCTAATTTTCAACTCAAACAAACCCTGCTCTTCCTTCGCTGCATCGTACTCAGCGTTTTCAGATAAATCACCATAAGAACGAGCTTCAGCAATTCTTTCAGCCATTCGCTTCCTGCCGTTTGTTTTCAACTCTTTTATCTCATCTTCAAGCTCTTTCAACCGTTCTCTCGACAAATAGACAAAATTTGTCACATCATTCTCCTATGTTTTTATAAAAAAAATACCACTGCTTTTTCGCAGTGGCTATGTAAAATTAAAAAATATTGACTTAGCTTGCAAGTAATAATTAAAGTTTTATATTATTTCATTGATTCTGCAAATGGTTTTAAAATCGCAAAACTTACAAATTCTTTCTCCATAATTTTCAAGTTTTGTCAAAAAGAATTTACCTTCTTTAATTTGATTTACATTGCTTTTGATTTTTTCAAGAGCAAGGTTTATCAGTTCATCAATTCTTGCATCAGATTTTCTTTCGCCGGCAAAATCGACAAGTCTAAAATCCTTTTCAGAATATTTCAAAGAAAAAATTTTCAATCCTTCCACATCATAATTCACATTAAGTTTTTGGAATAAAAGTGATTTTGCAACAAATGCATAAATGGGTAATTGAAGTGCAATTCCATCATGAAAATCATTTTTTGCAGGCTTCTTGCCGCTCAATTTATAATCAACTATTCGGATTTGATTTTCATTATCGGCATTTCTCAAATCAATTCTGTCAATTTTGCCTTTCATATTTATGTCATCGATTCGAGCCGCTTCAGTGCTACTCAATCTATCGTCGGTAGAATTGTACTTTACATTTCCGAATCCGACCTCAAAAAATCTCGGTTTAAATTCCAGATTTTCCCGCCGTTCATGCTCGAGGAAATGAATAAGGATAGAATCACTTTCTTTTCCGTTGAGACCAAAGATTTTTTCGATTTCATAAAAACTAAATTGAGACTTTTTGATTTCTGGCGGAATTACATCAACAGCAATTTTGAATAAAATCTCCTTTGCTAAATTATAATTTTGGACATCGCAACTGCCGATATCAATATCCCTATCACGCATTTCGGAATAAAACAAAAAGAATATTTTGTGCAAATAATTACCCAGTTCGAATGATTCAATCATTTCTGTAGGGTCTTTTTCAGCAGCGATTCTTAAAATGTTTTTGGCAAAATATTGAAACGGACACTTAGAAAATGTTTCCATTTCAGTAACAGAAAATTCTTTTTGCGAAATTGTTTTAAGCAAAGAATTCAATCCGTTATCAGTTTGGCTGCCTGCATCAAGTCCCCCCGAAAAAGGATTTTCTGAATTTTCTCTTTTAATTTCCTCAATCTCTAATTTTTTGGAAATCATATTCAAATTTTCATCAGAAAGATTCAAAGTGACATCTAACATTTTTAATGATTTTGCATCAATACTGCCAAGTATTTGATACTCATCTTTTTTTGTAAAAATTATTTTGTCGAAACTTTCCGGAAGCAATTCATTTATCTCAATAATTTCACTAAGCTCAACCAAAAAATTTGATTCAACAAGCTCCGAATCATTATCTTTCATGGGAAAACTAAGATATAAATTCTTCCTCCATGACGTAATCGCTTGATAAAAATAAAACTTTTCTTTTTGAAGGTGACTAATCTCTCCGCTTGCAATCTGCTTTGACATAATTAATTCAGGGTTGTATTTCGTAGGAAAATCTCTGTTACACAATCCTCCAACAAATAAATAGTCAAAATTCAATCCGCGAATTTCATTAACTGTTGTTACCAAAACACATTCCATTGTCTTTTCTTTGATATTAAACCGAGTATGACTTGCAATTCCTTTAAGCGTATCAAGAAAAAATCCGATATCATATTTTTGATCGGGCAATTCTTTTTCGTCCAACTCAAGCATTAATTTGATGTTCACAAAAAACGATTCGAGACTGCGTATATTTCTCTCGGCGGCATTTTGGTTCAAAGAAAGAATTTTTTGAAGCATTTTTGTTTTCACAAAAAGTTCATCAAATATTTTTAAGAATTCCCGGATTGTGTGTTTTTTCTCAAATGGTTCAAGCAAATTTTTTATACTTTTCAAATCATATAAAACTTTGGCTAAATCAAAATTATAATCGCCCTCATCAGCATTGTACTTTGCCATTTCCACTGCACTTACCCAGCGGTTAAAATTCGATGTAATCTTAAACTCACGGGAAAATTTCAGCAAATTATTTATATCAATCGAATTCGAAATGAATGAATTTGAGAACGCTTTTGTTATTGCTTTATAGTGATAATCGTCTTCGATAATTTCAAGCAAATTTATCAACGAAATTACTGATGGCGATTGCTTTAATAAAAATCTGTCTGTCAAATTGAGTGGAATTTCATATTGTTCAAAAACATCTCTGATAATATCGGAGTAATTTTCTATCAGATTGAAAACAACACAAATATCTGCCGGATTTACATTCCTCTCTAAAATTAAGGACTTAATCTGCTTTGCAATCAGTTCAATTTCAGTTTGACGATTGTTTGCCTTTATTCTAAAAACGTTTGGAGAATTGAATTTACGATTCACGTTTTTACTCTTAAAAATTTCCTGCCTGAAGTGTGTAAATAATTCATTGTTTACAAAAAATGATTTGTCAGTCACTTCATTAAACTTCTGCTTTTTAAGTCCGATAAATGTCTTTATTATATGCCCGAATGCCTTGGGATTAAATTTGTAATAATCAAATTTCAGAAACACTTCTACATTTTTATTAGAAGATATTTTCGAAATAAAATTAATTTCTGGTTTCCTTAGTTCGTCAAAACCTAAAAATATAATTTTCTCAACTAATGGAAATACCGATTGAAAATATTGATTTATATCTGTAACATCTAAATTGCTCAAGAAGTAGAATACGTCCCCGATTTCATAAATATTCTGACTAATAGTTTTTTGAAAATAAGTTGAATATAAATTCTGCAAATCCCTTGCTTTTAGTTTTTCTGTTTCATCAACTTTTTCTATCAGCGAAAAGAATTCATTTGGGTAAATTCCATTTTCCTTGAGCTTGGAAAAATAGTTTTTAATTTTCTCTAACGTTCCAAAAGGGAGTTGGTGCTTGAATTTATTAAAAAATTTCAAGTCACTTTTTTTGAAACACTGACTCAGCAGCACTTTTGCAACAGCATCATCCAAATCGATATAAGCCATTTTTTTATGAAGAACTTTATCAGCAAGCGTCCACAGGGTTTCAATATTTATATATGAAACCGTTTTTCTCTGTGTTGAATCAATTAACATTTTTTTTAGCTGTCGTACACGTCGATTAGTTGGTACAACAATTAACAATTTATCAATTTTGCCCGCAATAAGATAATCGTCAATTAATTGATCTAAATTGATTTTCTTTATGTCAGTATTACTCAGAATCATTAATTAGTAAATCCCTGTAAGATTTTCTGATTTGAAAATTAAGATTAAGTTTGAGTTTCGAAACCACTTCATCAAATTCTTTTTTTGAATTTTTGTCATCACCTGCAACAACCGTTTCAAGTTCGATAAAATGCCCTAAATTTTTCACTTCATCGATATGGATTCTTGTGTTTTTGTATAAAAATAAATTTCGTTTTTTTTCAACGCTAACTTCCGTCTGAAATAATTTATTGAAAAATTCTTCCGGATTTGAGTCACATATTTTCAAGACATAATATTCGCTCCATCTTTCCTCGCCGCTTTCGTCCCGATTATATTTGATTAATTCAGCCTCGCCATTTTGAATTCTTAGTTTAAGTAACCCGGCATCATATTTATAATAAATATCTTTTTGATTCAGCACCTTCACAAATTTTGCTCCAATTTGTTCGGCTTTTTCAATCATGTGTTGAAGGTTTTCTATTTGCAATTTCAATTCTAAATTTTTAGCCATTTTAATCCTTAATTTGCACCTAATCAAATTTATCACAAAAAGATTGAAGAAAAAATAATTGTTCCAATTAAAAAATCGTAAAACTTTTTATTGACTTTAAATGTTTAATCAATAAGTTTTAAATAGAAATTTGAAAAGGTATGAAATGTTATCAAAGAAATTGATCTTATTAGCTCTTATAATATCCACTGTTTCAGTTTATGCACAAAGAATTGGTACTACTATTGTGGAAAAACCTTCTGAAGATTTTCCGAATAATTCATACGGACTTGATTTGCTTTTTGGTGAAGGCGGATTTGGTCTGGGTACTTTTTACAGATATAATTTTGCGGATTCATATACAGGATTTGTCGATTTTTCAATTTCCGAATCGAAAGATCAAAGAGAATTTGAGTACATTGATTATTGGGGTCAATCAATTGTTATCGGAAAGAAGAACCGAGTTTTAACGCTGCCCTTTAATTTCGGCGTTCAATATCGTTTATTTAAAAATGATATTTCGGATAATTTAAGACCATATTTGAGTGCTGCCGTTGGGCCTGATTTGATTATTTCAACTCCGTATGAAATGGAATTCTTTTCTTCATTCAAGAAAGCAAAGACAAAAATTGCTCTCGGAGGATATGTGGGTCTGGGTGCGGATTTTGGTTTAAGCAAATCAAATTTAGTTGGCATAAATTTCAGATATTCTTTTGCCAAACTTTTTGATGAAGGTGTTGAAAATCTACAGGGAAAATTTCGAAAAAATCTATCTTCATTCTATGTAATTCTTAATATCGGATTGATGTTCTGATACATTAATCCGATTTACTTCCTCATTTCACATCATAATTTTTTATTGTTTATATTTACGTATAACAATGAAAAATTCGTCATGAAAAAATTAATTTTATTTTTATTATTAACTATAACAGGAATTACTTTGGCTCAGGAATTCAATTCTGAAAGATTATATGATAGCTACGATTCATATCGCGATTTGAGCATAATCCGCAAAAAATTTACACATCAGGAATTAATGGTAAGTCTGGAAAAATTCCGATCCAATGAAAAATACAATTTCAAAAAAATTGGAAAGTCAATGGAGAATAAGGAAATTTGGATGGTAACAATCGGACACGGAAACACGCATATTCTTGCATGGTCTCAAATGCATGGTGATGAATCAACCGCAACGATGGCTTTACTTGATATACTGAACTTCTTTTCTGCAAATGATCAATTCGATGATTTAAGAAACAGAATTCTTGAGAATGTGACAATCCATTTAATTCCAATGTTAAATCCTGACGGAGCCGGAAAATTTAAGCGAAGAAATCATTTGGATATTGATTTGAATCGCGACGCTGCAAGACTACAATTCCCTGAATCTAAAATTCTTAAATCTGTCCGTGATTCAATTAATCCGAAATTTGGGTTTAATCTTCATGATCAAAGCACGCGATACACAGTCGGCGAGTCCTATAAATCAGCAGCATTGTCATTTTTAGCTCCGGCATTTAATTACGAAAAAGATATAAACGATGTTCGTTCACGAGGAATGCTGGTAATTTCAAATATTTTTACTGAAGTAAGCAGATTTATTCCGGGGCACATGGCAAAATACAATGATGATTTCGAGCCTCGTGCATTTGGCGATAATATGATGAAATGGGGCACAAGTTCTATTCTTATTGAATCCGGCGGCTGGAAAAATAATTTTGATAAACAGTTTATCAGAAAGTTGAATTTTATTTCGCTGCTTGTAGGCTTTCAATCAATCGCTTTTGAATATTACCAAAATGCTGATATTGAAGTTTACCAGAATATTCCAGAGAATAAAACAAAACTTTTTGATTTGTTATTAAGAAATTTGACTGCGGTAATCGACAGCAAGAAATATATTATTGATTTGGGAATTAATTATTCGGAAACTGAAAGAGAGAATAAAAACGGGTATTATTTCAGAGGGCGCATTGATGATATCGGTGATTTATCAACATTTTTCGGATATGATGAATTTGATTTTACCGGCAGCACAATTCAACCCGGCGAAGTTTACAACAAAAATTCATTCTCAAAAACTGATTTGCAATCAGCAAATTTCGATTCGCTTTATTCAAAAGGATTCACGGCAATATTATCAAATGTTACCGGAAAATTCACTGACTTTCCGATAAATCTCGTTGCAAATGAAGAAAAATACAAACCGGAATTTGCGATTGGTTCTTTGGCTGATTTCAAAATAATTAAAAACAATAAAGTTCAATACTTATTGATAAATGGTTTTCTTTACGATATTAAAGCGGCTTCCGGAAAAGTGCCAAATGGAATAATTGTCAGATAATTTTTTATGTCATTCGTCGAGATAAATATTACACCGCGTAATTCAAATAACCTTTCAGCGGAGTTTGAAAAAATAGCTCTGCCACATAGAAATTTGCTTTTCAATTATGCATTAAAAATGACTGGGGATTATGATGATGCGGATGATTTGGTTCAGGAAACTTACCTAAAAGCTTTTCGGTTTTTTGATAAATTTGAACAGGGCACAAATATAAAAGCCTGGCTTTATAGAATAATGAAAAATTCATTCATTAATGAATACAGAAAAAATGTAAAAGAGCCGAACAAAGTTGATTATGAAGATGTTCAGAATTTCTATGAAAATGTCAAACCAAGTGAAATAACATCCGATCATTATGAGGAGGATGTTTATGCAAATATGCTTGATGATAATATTAACGAAGCATTGGTTTCTCTGCCGGAAGATTTTCGGACAGTAATTATTCTCTCTGATATCGAAGGTTACACATACGATGAAATAGCTGATTTTACTGATATTCCGGTTGGTACCGTCCGCTCACGTTTGCATCGGGCACGAAAAATGCTCTATTCAAAACTCTCGAATTATGCTAAACAAATGGGCTATTATTAACCCAACAGATAAAAATCCTATTTCACTGAGTGTCTGAATATTATATTAGTTTGCAAACCAGTCGGATTTTTAAAAACCTTAGCTGAAAATTAGTTTAAAATGATGTGATACTTGCCAAAGAATATTTGAGAAAATCAAAACAAACGGACAAATCAAAATTACAGAAAGACGTTAAAATCTTTGCTGATTTACAATTGATTTGCTTATAAAACTTTACGGCAGTATTTTTGAAATGTATTTTTATAAAACTATAAAATAAAAAGGATAGGTGAATTAATTTGGTTGGTATAATTTTGTCGGAAACTGAAAATATCGACAAAGCTCTAAAGCGTTTTAAGAAAAAATACGAACGTTCCGGTGTTCTGAAAGAATATAAGAAACGAGCATTTTTTGTTAAGCCTTCGATTGAAAAACGATTGGAGAGAATTAAAGCTAAACGCAGAGCTTCCAAAGAAACTGCCAGAGACAATCAATAAAAAATCCCCGAAAGGGGATTTTTTATTATTTATCATTCAGATAATTTTTCTCAAAATGCGTTGTTATCCGTTCAAAAGCCTGATCAATTGTATCACAAAAATCAAACAACTGTAAATCTTTTTTACTGATCATTCCGTATTTAACAAGCTTGTCAAAATCAATTATATCGTTCCAGTACATACTGTCATAAATAACGACCTTCAAATTTTTCTTGATCTTTCCGGTTTGAAGCAATGTAATCATTTCCATTAATTCATCAAGCGTACCAAAGCCACCAGGGAAAACAACCAATGCTTTTGCCAAATAAGCAAACCAGAATTTTCGCATAAAAAAGTAGTGAAATTCGAAAGCAAGTTCGGGAGTAACAAACTTATTGACGAACTGCTCAAAAGGAATACTGATATTCAGTCCAATAGATTTACCACCGACAACTTTTGCACCTTTATTGGCTGCCTCCATAATTCCAGGACCGCCACCGCTGCAAATTGTAAATCTGTGCCCGTTTGTTGGCAGTTTCATTGACCATTCAGTCAATCTTTTTGATAGTTCAACTGCATCATCATAATATCTTGACATTATTAATTTTGTTTGGAGTGCTTCCAGTTTGTTTTGAAAAACTTTTTCGTTTTTGGGTTTATTTCTCTTTAATTCATTAATTTCTTTTTGGATCTCTGATTTTGATCTGATTCTTGCCGAACCAAAAAAAACGATTGTATCAACAATTTTATTTTTCCTGAATCTTGACTGAGGTTCATAAAATTCAGATAAAATTCTGATTGTTCTTGCATCGGATGAATTAAGAAATTCAAGATTTTTGTAAGCTTTTCCTGGTTTGTCCATATTTACCCCAATAAAAAGAAAAGCCTGCCTCACTGAATTGAAGCAGGCTTAAAATAGTAAAATAAAATTTATTTGTTCTGAGCCGGCACTCCGGTCGGATTGCTTTGTGTTTGCTTTGGCAAAGCAGGTACGCTTGGAACAGATTGAGAATTTTTGGTGCTTTGAATAATACTATCTTTTTCACTCTTCGATTTTGAACTTGGTAGAAAGAAAAGATTGATTATAATTGAAAGTCCAAGCAACATTCCACCCAGCCACCATGTAGCTTTGCTTAAAAAGTCAGAAGTTCTTCTTGTACCAAACATGGAACCAATGTTTGATGAACCACCGGAAATTCCCGCTAATCCACCGCCTTTACTTGCTTGCAAAAGAACAACAACAATTAATAAAATTGCAATGATAATTGCAACTAAAGTCAATAAATAATACATAATTACTCCATTACTCAAAAAATTTGTAGCGAGGGAGGGAGTCGAACCCCCGACACGTGGATTATGATTCCACTGCTCTAACCTACTGAGCTACCTCGCCAATATTCCAAAAATCGGGGCTGAAATATAAAATTTCCTTTGACAAACAGCAAAAATTTATTTTCTCTTTAATAAATAGATAAAAATTGGCGAGCCGACAAAAGCAGTGACAGCGCCAATTGGAATTTCAACCGGACTAAAAATCGTCCGGGCAATAATATCGGAGATCAGCAAAAAAATTGCACCCACAAAAAATGAATATGGAACTACTAATCGATTGTCACTGCCGAATATAAGTCGCGTGGCGTGCGGTACAATCAATCCGACAAATCCAATAATTCCCGAAACTGAAACCAAACTGCCGACAATTAAACTTGAGAGGACGTAAATCTTAGCACGAGAATATTTCACATTTATTCCCAAATGAAAAGCCTGTTCATCCCCGATAGAAAGCAAATTCATTTTGTTTGAATCAACAATTAAAATTATTGACAGAAAAATCACAACGATAAAAACGATGAAAACCGAGAGTTTATCAGCCATTGACAGACTTCCTAAAAGCCAAAAAACTGCAGTTCTGAAAGAGCTATCGAGAAAATTTACCATCACAAGAATTAAAGAAGAAAAGAATGCACCGACCATCACTCCGCTCAGAATCATTGAGTTCGGGTCAATAATCCCATATTTTTTGCTTACCATAAAAACAACAAGAACAATCACCCCGCATCCGACAAATGAAAAAAGTTGGATAAAGAAAAACCCGAATCCGAGAATTACTGCAAGCAAAGCACCAAAAGTTCCACCACTCGAAATTCCTAAAATGTAAGGTTCAGCAAGCGGATTCATCAACAAAGATTGAAAAGCTGCACCGGCTACCGAAAGTCCTCCGCCAACTGCAATTGCAAGCAGTATTCTTGGTATCCGAATTTCGAAAAGAATATTTCTAAAAACATCACTTTCTCCTTTTGAAAATAATGCTGAAATAATATTAGAGAAAGTCAAATCCGAACTTCCGACAGATAAAGAAACTATTGACACAATAACAGTTGATGAAAGAAGTAATAGTATTGTGATCAGGAATCTGACTTTTAATAATCCTGGAGACTTGTCCATAATCTTGCAATTACTTCTTCAACATTAATATTGGCGGCAGATGAAAACAGCAAAGTTTTATCTTTATAATTTTTTAATTTCAATTTTTTAATTGCTTTCCGTTCGTCTTCAGATAAAATATCAGCCTTTGAAAATGCGACAATCTTTTTCTTTCCGGCTAAAGTTTTGCTAAAGTTTTTCAATTCAGAAACAAGAGTGTCATATTGCTGTTGAATATTTTCTGAAGAAGAGTCTATCAGTATCAGAAGCACTTTTGTTCTTTCAATATGTTTAAGAAATTTATGTCCAAGTCCTTTGCCTAAATGAGCATCTTCAATTATTCCCGGAATATCAGCCAGTAAAAAACTGTTTCCTTCTTTATACTTTACAATACCAAGCATTGGCTCAAGTGTAGTGAAAGGATAGTCAGCAATTTTTGGCTTTGCAGCTGAAACGACAGATAAGAATGTTGATTTCCCTGCATTTGGAAAACCAACCAAACCCACATCAGCAATTAATTTCAGTTCAAGAATTAAATTCAATTCATAGCCCGGCATTCCCGGTTCGGCATATCTTGGAGCTTGATTAGTGGCAGTAGCGAAATTACTATTTCCCTTTCCGCCTCTTCCTCCTTTCAGTAAAACAACTTGTTTTTTGTCGGTATCAAGATCAGCTATAACTTCTTCGGTTTCCAATTTTTTTATCAATGTACCTACAGGCACTTTGATCAATAAATCTTTTCCAAATTTACCGTCTTTCAGAGAAGAGCCGCCACGATCGCCACTTTCAGCCAAGTATATTTTTTTATAATTAAAATCAATTAAAGTATTCATATTTCTGTCGGCGACAAAAATTATACTGCCACCATCACCACCGTTTCCGCCCGATGGACCGCCTTTCGGAACGTACTTTTCTCTTCGGAAAGTAACCGTACCTGCCCCGCCATTACCGGATTTCACATTAATTCTAACAAAATCAAGAAACATAATTTTCCCGTTTATAAATAAAATTTTGAAATAACTGACTTAAAAGTTTTAGCTTCTTTCGAATCTTTGTTCAACTTCGCTTTTGTACATATTGCATCAATGTACAAATCGGCGTCAACTTGTGTTTGGAGCTTACATATTTTTTCAATAGCATTTGAAAATTCCTCCACATCATAATCAAAAACAATATCAAGAATTTTTGCCATTCTTTTATCGTTAAGAATTTCGGAGATATCAATTTTCTTCTCTTTCTCGAAACCAATTTGATTTCCTTCGTCAGTTTCGATTTCATTTGCTACTTGTTCGTTTGCAACAGCGTCAAACAAACTTAAATCTTTTTTTTCTATCTCTAAGAGTTCAGTATCATTTGGTTCAGAATTTTGGTTGGTTAATTCATTCTGACTGCTCTGAATAACCTTTGAAACGGATTCGCCTATTTCAACGGAGTCAGGATTTTCGGAATCCGCACCCAGCACTTCAATAATTTCTTCTTCTTCGAAAGATTCTTCATCCCTATTTTTACTTGAATCAATTTCTTCTTCCTCTTCAGAAATCACTTCTTGACTAAATTCCTCTGATTTAGTTTCGTAAATTTCATTTGATTCAGATGAAGCATAATTCTCATGAAGTCCACTATCAGCAGAGATTTCATCCTCAGCAGGTTCAGCTGAATTTTCCAGCATCACCTGAGAACCCGAATCTGAAAAATCTTTTTCTGTAAATGAATCACGGCTTGATTCCACGGTTTCAAACGTTTCATCAGATTCTTTTTGGTCATCTTCAAAATATTCGGTTTTCTCAATTAATATTTTCTTTAAGAATTCTTTAACTTCTGACACATTACATTTTTGCGTCGAATCATCGTTGTAATATCCCATCAACTTTGTTAAATGGTCACTCAGATTATGATCACTCAAAAAATATTCAACCGATTTCAATGGAATTAAATTTTTCTTAAACCCGCCGGTATTAAAAAAATCGGCAATGGAATCAATCGCTTCGTCAATTATTTTCGGATAATTAGTTTCCAATCCTGCTTTATTTATCTTTTCAAGAAGTTCTTTGAACTCGGTGATTGAAACAGACTTAATTTTTTTCTTCTCAAAATAACCTGCAATAACTTTTCGCAAGTGCGGATAATAAAAAAGATAGTTTAAAATCTGAATCACTTCAGCTGTAGATTTTTCGATTTCATCTTCAAAAATAAATTTAGCAAGCGACCAGTTTGGCTTGCATAAATAGCTGACAATAAATGAAGATGAATGCTGAATTAGTTTATCAATATAATTAATTGAAAATCTTTTATTCTTCTTAACTTCCTCGCCAATCAGCTTCAAATAGTTCGATGCTGTAGGAATTGTATAATCAAATAACGAATCTTTCAGAAGTTTTTGTCTGTCTTCGAAAACAAGAAAATCGATTTCCCCAACAATATATTGAAGGATCGCAGGATGAATCTCAACCTTTCTTAATTGCTCCAACGAAATGTAATTCCCAACTTTTTGGACCTTATTTGAATTGAAATCATATATAAACTGAATTTCACGTTCAAACATAAATTTCTCTCATTACTGATTAACTAATCATTATCACTGCTAAATTACTAATCAAATCGCTGAAAATGAATAAAAAAAAATCCCGACTATTACTAATCGGGATTGAAAGGGTAAGTACTAATTAATACTCAAGAACAGAGGATTTAAACTTCGCGTTGAAAAACTCTCTGTTTAATCGGGCAATATTTGTGATGGAAATCCCTTTTGGACATTCTGCTTCACATGCATACGTGTTTGTGCAGCTTCCAAAACCCAATTCATCCATCACCATAACCATTGCCTGAACACGTTTTGATCTTTCAGGATGACCTTGAGGCAAAAGTGCAAGCTGTGAAACTTTCGCACTGACAAATAACATTGCAGAAGCGTTTTTACACGAAGCAACACAAGCACCGCAACCGATGCATGCAGCCGCATCAAATGCTTCTGAAGACAAATCCTTTGAAATTGGAATTGCGTTTGCATCAGGCACACCGCCAGTATTGACTGAAACATATCCACCCGCCTGAAGTATTTTATCAAGAGCGGTACGATCAACCATAAGATCTTTAATGACGGGAAATGCTTTTGCTCTGAATGGTTCAACCCAAATCGTTTCACCGTCTTTGAAATTTCGCATGTGTAATTGACAAGTTGCAATTTTTCTCAATGGACCGTGTGGTTCACCGTTTATCACAAGACCGCATGTTCCGCAAATTCCTTCGCGACAATCGCTTTCAAAAACAATAGGGTCTTCGCCTTTTCTTTCTAAATCATTATTTATTTCGTCCAGCATTTCAAGAAAAGATGAATCAGGCGAAACATTTACTTTGTAATCGACAAATCCGCCTTTTGTATTGGCATTCTTTTGATGCCAAATTTTCAATAATACATTTATGTTACCACTCATTACTTATAACTCCTTGTGGCTAATTTAACATATTCATAATTTAATTCTTCCTGATGACGTGTCCATTTGCCAACATCATGGAATTCCCAAGCAGCAACATGAGCATAATGTTCATCGTCACGTTTTGCTTCACCTTCTTCAGTCTGATATTCTTCTCGGAAATGGCTGCCGCATGATTCATTTCTATTGAGAGCATCCAAAGCAAGCAGCTCAGCAAATTCGAAATAATCAGCTACTCTTCCGGCGCGTTCCAAAGTTTGGTTGATATCTTCGTTTTTACCAACCACTTTTACATCCTTCCAAAATTCTTCGCGCATTTCTCTGATCAAACTGATTCCCTTTTTCAAACCGGCTTCATTCCTTGCCATTCCAACATAATCCCAAAGAATTCGGCCAAGTTTTTTGTGAAATTCATCAACTGTTTGCTTTCCATTGACCGATAATAGTTTGTCAATATATTCACGGGTTTTTGATTCTTCTTCAGCAAACTGTTTATCATTTGTATCAACAAGAGCAGGTTTTTCAGATGCAAGATAATTACTTAAAGTATAAGGAATAACAAAATAACCATCTGCCAATCCTTGCATTAAAGCACTTGCACCTAATCTATTTGCACCATGATCTGAAAAATTAGCTTCGCCAAGTACAAACATTCCAGGAATCGTGCTCATTAATTCATAATCAACCCAAAGTCCACCCATTGCATAATGAGGAGCGGGGTAAATTTTCATTGGACTTTTATAAGGATTTTCACCGGTAATTGTCTGATACATATCCATAAGATTTCCATAACGTTCTTCAATCACTTTTGCACCGAGGCGATTAATTGAATCTCTGAAATCAAGATAAACAGCTTCTCCGCCTTTTGCACCACGCCCGTCATCATAGGCTTCCTTTGCGCTTCTTGAAGAGATGTCACGCGGGGCAAGATTCCCGTATGACGGATATTTTCTTTCAAGATAATAATCTCTTTCATCTTCGGGAATATTCCACGGTTCGCGCAAATCTTTTTTGGATTTTGAAACCCAAATTCTGCCATCATTTCTAAGACTTTCACTCATTAAAGTTAATTTTGATTGTCCTTCGCCGTGTTTTGGCAAACACGTAGGGTGAATTTGCGTATAGCAAGGATTAGCAAAAGCCGCACCTTTTTTATGTGCACGCCAGATAGCAGTAGCATTACAATTCATTGCATTTGTTGAAAGGAAAAACACATTTGCATATCCGCCTGTAGCAAGAATAACCGCGTTAGCATTGTGTCTTTCAATTTCTCCGGTCAACAAATTCCTGACAATAATTCCTGCCGCTTTGCCATCAACCACAACCAAGTCGAGCATTTCTCTTTGGTTATATAAAGTAACAGTCTTCTTTGCAATTTGTCTGTTCAAAGCACTAACAGCGCCGAGTAATAACTGTTGGCCTGTTTGACCGCGTGCATAAAATGTACGTGAAACTTGTGCACCGCCGAAAGAGCGATTATCTAAAACTCCACCATAATCACGAGCAAAAGGAACACCCTGAGCCACACATTGATCAATTATATTATTGCTAACTTCAGCAAGTCGATAAACATTTGATTCACGGGCGCGAAAGTCGCCGCCTTTGATTGTATCGTAAAAAAGTCGGTAAACCGAATCACCATCATTTTGGTAATTTTTTGCTGCATTAATTCCGCCCTGTGCTGCAATACTATGAGCTCTGCGGGCACTGTCGTGATATGTAAAAGCTTTCACATTGTAACCTAATTCGCCGAGTGTTGCTGCAGCAGAAGCACCTGCGAGACCTGTTCCAACAACAATAATAGAATATTTTCTTTTATTGGTTGGATTAATTAATTTCATGTTGGACTTATAATTTGTCCATTTTTCCGAAAGATTTCCTTCAGGAATTTTGGCATCTAATTTCATGATTAGTTACCTCCGTTGAAATAAAAATAAATTGGAATAGAAGCGAAACCTATTGCCATAATCAATGCATAAACTGTTCCTAACTTCTGAATAAACGGGAAATATTTTTTATGATTCCATCCAAAAGTCTGAAATGCACTTTGAAATCCGTGATTAAGATGGAAACCAAGCAGTATAACTGCAATCACATAAAACCCTGCGTAAAAAGGATTTTTGAACCAGTCCATAATTATACTGTAATACTGATATGGTTTGTGTTCGGGCTCGCCTGAAAAGTTGAATGCAACCCAAAAAGTTGAGAGATGCAATACAAGAAAAATAAAAACAATGCTTCCGGTTTGAATCATAGTCCTCGAAAAGAGAGTCGTATTTTTTCTTATACCTTTTACAGTGTAGTTTTCCGGACGTGCATTTTTATTTTCAATCCAGAGCCTTACTCCGTTGAAAATGTGAAAAATAAAAATCAAACCAAGAACAACCTCAACTACTCTGATGACAGGTTTTACAAGTTCAAGTGTTCGAACGTAACCATTAAATGCATTAAATCCTCCATATAATGTTAGATTACCAATTAAGTGAATGATCAAAAAAAGGACCAGACATACGCCGGTAACAGCCATTATAATTTTTTTACCGATTGAAGAATTCAAGCTATTGTAAAGCCAGCTCATTAAATTCCTCCATATTTTGTGTTTTTAAAATGAATAGATATTGAGTTATTTTCATTCTGAAAAGTGATTTAATTAATTGAAAAATATTTGATTATAAAATTCTTTGAGCAAATTATAAAATTAGTTTAGAATATCAAAGATTTTTTTATAAAATATTTCAATCAGTTATAAAATTATTAATGTGTGGTTCGCTAATAAGAAATTAAAAATATTTTTTGGCTAAAATTAATTCTTAATTATTATATTTAAATGTAGATATAGAATATTAAGGTCTTTTTTAGAAACACTAAAATCTCATGAGGTACAATATGAAAAACTTTTTTTCTTTAACAATAATTCTATCCTTTACAGTTTCACTTTTTGTGTATGCCGAAGCACCAAATTTTATTGGGGACAAGAAATTTGGGTATGTCGGTGCTGAGAAATGTGGAATGTGCCATAAGAAAGATGCCGATGGCAATCAATTGAAAGTATGGCAGGAAAGTAAGCACGCAAAAGCTTTTGAAGCCTTAAAAACCGAATCAGCAACAAAGCTTGCAGGTGGTGATGCAACAAAAAGTGCCGCTTGTTTAAAATGTCATACAACAGGAGCGGGTGCTGATGCTTCATTGAATGACGCAAAATTCAATCCTGAAAATGGTGTTCAGTGCGAAGCATGTCACGGTGCCGGTTCAGAATATAAAAACATGAAAATAATGAAAGACAGAAAAGCAGCAGTTGAAAATGGTTTGGTTGTCTGGGCAAATGAAGGCGAGATTCAGGTTATGTGCGAAACATGCCATGCAACAAAAAATCAACCCGAAGGACATCCAGCTGCTGAATTTAAGTTTGCTGATAATTATGCAAAGATAGCTCACAAAAAGCCTGTTAAATAAGAGAAAGAAATGAAAAAAATTTTCATTGTCATTTTTTTATTACCAATAATTTTAGCCGCTCAAAATATTAACGGGCGGCTTTCATCTTCAATTTACACATTTGAAAGAAACTCAGACTCAAGCCATTCACAGACAAACGTAAGAGGATATCAGACAGCAGTATTGAATATTAATCATGGACAGTTTTCATTGCGAACACGGTTAAGCCTTGATGCTAATTATTCAAACACACTGGATAACGATCCCCGCCTTCGTTTTTATAATTTGTATTTCGAAGGACGTAATTTGTTTAATATGGCAACAATCAAAATTGGCAGACAGTCGCTTTATAATGCTGTCGGTGTTGGTGTTTTTGATGGTGCAAGTCTGAAGCTGAAATATTCCAACTACTCATTAAGTGGATTTTATGGCGGTAATGTTCCCGCTTACCAAAAACTCGAACTAACCAATGACTGGAGCAATGATTATGTACTTGGCGGAAAGTTGGAAGGTGAGCCAATTAATAATCTTCGTTTTGGGTTGGGAGTTGTTGATAAAAATTTCAAATCAACAAGTTACTGGGCAAATCGACTTGATGAAAATCTGAATCCGGTACTGATAGAAATCCAAAAACGTTCTAATCAGTTTACATTTGCAACCGCAGAAGTTGGTTATGAAATCGAAAATTTCTTCAGTGTATTTTCCAAAGCTGAATATGATTTGAATTTCGAAACCATCTCAAAAGTCGAATTGACAGGAAGATATAACAAAATTGAGAATCTTGGGATTGATTTCTATTATAATTTCCGTGAACCAAGAATCAGATACAATTCAATCTTCTCTATTTTTAATTTTGGAACAACACAGGAAATTGAAGCCGGTGTTGATTACAAAGTAAATGAAAAACTTACAGTTATCGGAAAGTTTGGCAATGTTTATTATACTGACGAAACTTCTCAGCGAATTACATTGGGTGTAAATACAAATGCCGGAAATATTTCATACAGAAAATCATTCGGATATGCCGGTGAATTGGATGCATTATCACTTTATTTTGCAAAGTCATTTATGGACGGTACGCTGACACCTTCAGCGGGACTTTCATTTACTTCTTATAAAATTTCACCTGATGATTCAAGAAGTTCTCTGGTTTCACTATTAGTTGGTACAAACGTAAGACCCTGGAAGACACTTTCATTTGATGTTCAGGGACAATATTTCAACAGTAAGATTTATCAAAATGATTTCCGATTTTTGTTAAAAGTTAATTACTGGTTCAACTCAAACTTAAACCTGATATAGTATGAAAACAAAATACTTATATATTTCAATGTCTTTACTTCTTACAGTTTTTATTTTCATTGCGGCTGCCGGTTCAAACAATAATCAATCTCAGCCAAGCAATAAAGAAGTAATAAAATTTTCGCATATATTACATATTGATAACGGGACGGAATGCGAATCCTGTCATTCAAATGTATTAAATGCAGAATCTCTCAATGAGAGACTTCTTCCATCAATGGAGCAGTGTGCAGCTTGTCACGATGTTGAAGATGACAACAATTGCACTCAATGCCATTATGATGGAGTATTTGAAAAAGTCATTCAATCAAAATCCGAAATACTTTTCAATCATAAACTTCATGTTACAAATAATATGAAATGCACTGATTGTCACCAAGGATTGGATAAAGTTAATTACTCTTTTGAAGCAGCACAATTAAAACCAACAATGAGTAAATGCTATGAATGTCATAACGATCAAACCGTTGCGACAAACAACTGTGAAATCTGTCATGCTTCAACTGCTGAACTTATTCCTGAAAATCACAAGGTAGTTAATTTCAACAAAAAGCATAAATTTATTGCTGAAGGAAATGCAGAATGTCAGATGTGCCATGACAATAATTTCTGTGAAAGCTGCCATGTATCAACTGTTGCGATTGATGAAACTAATACAGCGTCAGACTTTTATGCACCATATTCACCGCATAGATTCACTGACAACGCCAAGCAGCAGCAATTATCACGCGTACACGAAATTAATTATCGTTTTACTCATGGAATAGACTTAAAAGGAAAAACTTCAGAATGTCAGACTTGTCATGAAACAGAAACTTTCTGCGTTGAATGTCATACAGGTGCAAATGAAGATTATGCAATTGGCGGTGTAGTTCCTAATTCACACACTGCTCCAAATTTTCTTACAATCGGAGTAGGAACGGGTGGTGGAATTCATGCCACACTCGCAAAAAGAGATATAGAGCGATGTGCTTCCTGTCATGATGTAGAAGGCGCTGATCCAACTTGTATTACCTGTCATGTTGATAATGACGGCGTAAAAGGGACAAATCCAAGCACGCATGAAAAAGGATTTATGAAATCAATTCGGGGTGACTGGCATGACGATTTTGGCTCAACTTGTTTTAATTGTCATACCGACCATTTTGCATTATCCCGTAGTGCGGGAAACGGATTCTGTGGCTATTGTCACGGCAGTAATGTTAATTAACAAAACATGGAAATGATATGAAAAAATTAATTTTATATTTTGGAATAATTCTGATCTTTATTATTTCTGTAATTGGATGCAGTGAAGTTAAAGAAGATATTTCAACGACTTCACCAAATATCTCGATTCACAAAGCAGGAATATTAGATCCGAAATCAAAAAATTTCCATGGAGCTTTAGTAAAAGAGTTAAGTGGAAATCTGTCATCCTGCACTCAATGTCATGCCGGGAATTTTTCGGGCGGAACGACAGGACAAAGTTGCGAAGGATGTCATACAACAATTGCAATTCATAAAGACGGCATTAAAGATCCCGGATCTGCAAATTTTCATGGTAAATATTTAGCTTCAACCGGCTGGAATTTATCGTCTTGTAAATCATGTCACGGAACAACTTTTACCGGTGGAAAAACAAGTCCAACTTGCAAAACCTGTCACTCATCTGCAGAAGGACCTGAAGCTTGTAATACATGTCATGGTGATTTCAGTAATCCAAGTCAGGTTGCACCGCCAAAAGATCTTGCAGGAAATTCATCAACCACTGCGAAAGGTGTTGGTGCACATACAACGCACCTGACAGCAAGTGCATTAACGAATACTTATTCATGCACTTCCTGCCATCCAATGAGTTCATCGCCTGATTTCGTGGCAAATCACGTTGGCTTTCTTCCGGCAGATGTTGAATTCGATTCTTTGGCAAGTTTAACATCAACACCAAGTTATGATTTCAATAATTATACTTGTGCTAATGTTTACTGCCACGGAAATTTTGAATTTTCAAAAGCAGCATCTTCATTCGCATTTGTTTATACAGCTGATAAAATGGAAGGGAATAAATTTTCACCGATTTGGAACAAAGTTGACGGCACGCAGGCAAAATGTGGTACATGCCATGGTGAACTTGATGCCGATGGAAATTTAGTTTCTGCGGTACCAAAAGGTCATGTTGCTTCGGCAATTACTAGTTGCGTAAATTGTCATACTGGAATAATTGATAATCAGGGTAATATCACTGAAGCAGGAAAAAGCAAACATATAAATGGTAAAAAGAATGTTTTTGGAAGTTAATCCAAAAGCAAGAATGTTACTCAAAAAATAATTCTATAAAATTCTGTTTAGGCTGTCTCAAAAGGACAGCCTTTTTATTTGTATTTTCTACAAGTTAAGTGATTTCTAAACACAGAAAGGGAGTGAAATAAAATACAGAACTGAACGCCGATTTAGCGTATTGAACTGATTTTCGCAGATAAAAAACCTTTGGGGTTTGAGGTTTAATTTAATTATTGGGACAGGGCTTGCCCTGTCCGAAAATATTTTGTTCAGTTTCAATGTCATCCTTTGACTTTGCTCAGGATGACAATGCTGGTATCCTAGTGAGTTTACCTGAAGTAGTCAAGCTTGTTGAACCATGAAGGATGACGAAGAGTGACTTCAAGAGTTACATTAAAAAACCTCTTACCACCGTGCTTTTAACCAATGATAGCAAACAACCGATGAGTAAATCTGTGTGACATAAAAAATTACTTTTTTGGCAGACCCTTATATGTAAAACCCCTGTGGCTTTAAATATGAAGAAAAAAAATCAAGTGTAAGACCAAGAAAAGCTGATAAATCATTGTACATTTTACATTCTACACTATACATTTTCAAAGTTTTTTATCCAAGAAAGAATGACAGCAAAATACCTGCAGCTACAGCAGAACCAATAACACCGGCAACATTCGCCGCCATTGCATGCATCAGCAGATAATTTTTTGGATCATATTGTAAACCTACAACCTGCGAAACACGTGCACTGTCTGGCACAGCAGAAACACCGGCATTTCC
>PFVB01000099.1:21445-21999 GCA_002790395.1 Ignavibacteriales bacterium CG_4_9_14_3_um_filter_34_10
AAAAATACCAATTGATTTAGGTGTAAGAAAAGTCGTAGCCTGTGTTGAAGCACCAACAGTCAATCCGATTAAAATTGTAACAATGTCAATTAAAGCACCTTTTGCAGTATCAGCTAATCTTTTTGTAACACCGCTTTCTTTTAGGATATTTCCAAAAAACAACATACCTAAAAGTGGTAATGCTGATGGAGTAATAAAACAGGTTAACATCAAACCGACAATCGGGAATAAAATTTTCTCAAGTTTTGACACTTGTCTTGGCGGTTTCATTTTAATCCGACGCTCTTTATCATTTGTAAGCAATTTCATAATTGGCGGTTGAATTACAGGCACCAAAGCCATGTATGAATAAGCAGAAACTGCGATTGCTCCAACAAGCTCGGGAGCTAATTTTGATGAAAGGAAAATTGCAGTCGGACCATCAGCACCACCAATAATTCCAATAGCTGCAGCCTGCTGTGGCAGAAATCCCAACGCAAGAGCAATTGTATATGCTCCAAAAATTCCAAGTTGTGCAGCAGCTCCAAGCAAAATTAACTTCGGATTCGAAAGCA
>PFVB01000116.1:0-2305 GCA_002790395.1 Ignavibacteriales bacterium CG_4_9_14_3_um_filter_34_10
AAAGTAAATAAAAATCACTGCAAGCAGCGCACCTGTTCCGGCAAAGACACTAATCATAAGTTGGATTCCAAGCAGTGAAAACGAGCTTTGCTCAACATTTGCAATAAACCCAAATGCAGAAAGCAGCCAGCCATTCAGTGCCCCGCCAAGTGTCCAACCGAATTTTTGTGACATAGAAGAACTTGAAAATATCAATCCCGTTGCACGTCTCCCTGTTTTCCATTCAGAATAATCTGCAATATCAGCATACATTGACCATGCAAGCGGCAAAACGATTCCTGCTGAAATTCCAATCAATATATTTGAGAAAAAGATTAAAATAATTTGATCTGGTTTGAGGAAAAATATCGCAAAACTTAATATCGCTGAAGTGCTGGCAGAAATCATAAATGTGTTTTTTTTCCCGATTTTAAGTGAGACAGGTTTTGCAAGAATAACCCCAATTATATTGGTCGCAAGCCATATTGACATATAGGCAGATGCCAAAACGGATTGCGAAAAACTGAACTGACTTCCGAAAAAATTCACACTTTGGCTTTTTATATAATACTTGAAATAGTACAGAATAGAGCCATCACGAAGCGAATTAAAAATTAAAACCGAAATGCTTGCACCGAGCATAATAAACCACGGCGAGTTTTTTTTGATATCTTTCAAATCATCAGTGAAATTTGATTGTTTAATTTTTGATGGCCGCAGTCTTTCTTTCGTTCCGGCAAAAGTTAAAATAAAAAATACCGCGGCGATAAAAGCATAAATAAGAACTGTCCAGAAATATCCCAATTTTATATTGCCGGTTTTACTGAAATATTCAACCAGATAATTTGCCGAAGCGGTTACAACAAGTCCGCCCGAAAAAGCACCGATAAAACGATATGAAGCCAGCGAGGTCCTTTCATCTGTGTTTTCTGTCATCACTCCCATCAGTGAAGAATAAGGAACATTAACAAGAGTGTAAACCATCATCATTAGGTTATAAGTCAGATAAGCATAAATTAGTTTCCCGGTTGGTGAAAAATCAGGAGTCAAAAAAGTAGCCGAGCCAATAATTGCAAAAGGCAGCGCGCCAAAAAGTAAATATGGCCTGAATTTTCCCCATCGTGTGTTTGTCCTGTCTGCAATCATTCCCATAATCGGGTCATTTAATGCATCCCAGATTCTTGTAAGAAGAAACATTGTCCCGACAGCAGCAGCAGAAATTCCAAACACATCTGTATAAAAAAATAACAAAAACATTGAAAAAAGTTTCCAGAACATTGACGAAGCAAAATCACCGCATGCATAAGCAAACTTTTCTTTTAATTTAACAGATAAACTTTCATTTAATTTGGGCATTTGCATAATCCGTTAATAAATAATTTATTCCCGGATTAAATTAATAAAGAATGGAGACAATAAAAAAATGATTTTATAGCAAAACAGAAACGCTGGATTTGGGCGGGCGGGTTTATTGTAAAATTGTCGTGATCAACAAAACAAATTAATCTCTGATTTTATCAAGAAGAGAGTTCAACTCTTTCGCTTCAGATTCGGAAATCTTTCCCAAAATATTATCAAAATCTACGTCATGTTTATCTAAATCATTAAGAAGATTCAGCCCTTTTTCAGAAATCAGAACATCTACTTTTCTTCTGTCATTCGGGCATATCGTGCGTTTTACTAAACTTTTTGCGCAAAGTCTTTCAACCAACCTTGAGGCGTCTGACATTTTATCAAGCATTCTTTCTTTCAATAAATTGATTGATGCATAATTTGGATATTGCCCGCGTAAAATTCGAAGTATATTAAATTGGTTCCCTGTCAAAGCATATTTCTTAAAAATCTGATTGTAATTATCCATAAGCCAGCCGTGAGTATAAAAAATATTCACGGCTAACTTTTGATATTCATTGCGAAATTGTTTTTGGCTGATTTCTTCTTCCAGTTTCATTTTACTTCTTTTGCAATTCAAGGTTGATTAATAATTGAACCATATCGCCAACTACAAGACCGCCGGTTTCAACTGATTTGCTCCACTTTAAACCGTAATCAAATCTGTTTACTTCACCTGTGACTTTGAATCCCGCCTTTGTATTTCCCCACGGATCTTTCACCAAGCCGTTGAATTTCACATCAAGTGCAATTTCTTTTGTTACATCTCTCATGGTAAAATCACCAATCAGTTTGTATTTCTTATCGCCAACTTTTGTGAATGATTTTCCTTTGAAAGTAATTTTCGGAAACTTTTCTGCATTAAAAAAATCATCCGATTTCAGGTGCTTGTCTCTGCCATCATTGTCTGTATCGATGCTGTTTACATCAATTG
>PFVB01000116.1:2311-5601 GCA_002790395.1 Ignavibacteriales bacterium CG_4_9_14_3_um_filter_34_10
CAATCTGAGCATCTGTAAAAGAATCATCCTTTGATGAAATCTTTCCATTAAAGCTATTGAACTTGCCCTCAACTTCAGCAATTACAAGGTGAGAAACACTGAAACCAGTTTTCGAATGGGATTTATCAACGCTCCACTCCACCTGTGCATTTGTGTATGTGAAAGAGAAAAGTAATGCTGCAAACAAATAATTTATGAATTTCATTTTAACCCCTTTTTGTTAAGAAATGATATATGTTGTGACATTTAATGTTATAACATGCTTTTAACAGAAAGAGTTCATTTGAAAAAAACTTTTTATGAAATGTATTAATACTTTCTACATCCATTATTTAATGGTGAAGTTATTTATTCGCATTTGTCTCAGCAAACATTTTTTAATAATTTTACAGCAAACAAAAACCATCTAAAGGAAATTGATGAAGCAACTCATTAATATTTTTCTCGCCTTGATTTTAACTGCAATTTTTATTTATCCATGCACAACGGGAATTATAACAGGAAAACATACAGTTGACGGCAGACCAATATTATTCAAACACCGCGATTCCGACTTTGAACAAAACAAGCTGATGTATTTCAATGATGGTAAGTATGATTACATTGGACTTGTAAATTCCGCTGACACTGAAGGAAACGAAGTTTGGGGTGGAAGTAACTCAACCGGATTTTCAATTATTAATTCTGCATCGTACAATCTGAAAGATGTAAATGATGTAACCGAACTGAAAGATTTGGAAGGTGTGCTAATGAAAAAGGCACTCCAAAATTGTGCAAGCGTTGATGAGTTTGAAAAGTTGCTGCATTCACTTCCAAAACCACTTGGAGTTGAAGCAAATTTTGGTGTTATTGATGCACTTGGAAATGCTGCATATTTTGAATGCAATAATTTTACTTTCAAAAAGTATGATGCAAATGACTTGCAAGTTGCACCAAACGGATATTTGATCCGGACGAACTATTCTTTTGACGGAAGAGATGATGAAGGTTATGGCTATATCCGTTACAAAAATGCTGACGATTTAATAAGTGCCTCTGCAAAATCAAATGATTTGTCATTTAAGTTTATTCTGCAGAATGTAAGCCGAAGTTTGAAACATTCTCTGACTAATGTAAATCTTGCAAGTGATTATCAGTGCGATGAATACGAGCTAAAATATGTCTTCTTCGAAGATTTTATACCGCGAAACAGTTCAACTTCAACAATATTGATCCATGGAGTAAAAGCCGGTGAGAATCCAAAACTGACAACAATCTGGACTTTGCTTGGATTTCCACTAACGACAGTTGCAGTCCCGGTTTGGGTTGAAGCCGGCAAGAATCTGCCGAAAGTTGTTTTATCAAATGAAAAGGAAGTTGCTCCCCTTTGTGATAAATCATTAAAATTAAAAGACAAAATTTTCCCGATAAACCGCGGTTCGGGATATAAATACCTAAATCTTTCTGCGTTGCTGAATAAACAGGGCAATGGGATTTTGCAAAAAATCATTCCGCTCGAAAATGAAATTTTTGATTATACACAGCCAGTAATTGAAACATGGCGGAAAGCAGGAAACACAGATAAATCCGAAGCAGAAAAATTTTACAAATGGATTGATGAAAAAATAAATCAGGAATATAAAAAGTTATTCAATTTATAATGGAGAATTAATGGTAGAACTTCAGCTTATCGACTGGATATGGATAATTGGTTTTATTCTCGTAATGATTGCAGCGGGAATATTATTTTATCGGCTCGGAAAAAGGAGCGAAAGTGATTTTTTCCTCGCCGGAAGAGGCTTGCCTTGGTGGCTTCCTGCTTCTTCGGTTTATGCTACTCACACCGCAACCGATACGCCGATGTGGGTTACGGGAGTTATTTACCGCTACGGTTTTGCGGGAATATGGTACACATTTTTTGCTGCGTGGTGTGCGATAAGTGCATTTGTATCAACAAGAATTTTTAGACGTTCGCTCGCATATACACAGGCAGAATGGAACACACTCAGGTTTGGCGGACTTGGTGCAGAAATGCTTCGCGGCTGGATTTCAGGCTGGCAGGTTTTTATGAATATGTTTATTCTTGGTTGGGTTGGAATTGCAATGGGAAAGGTTTGCAATTACCTTTTTGGCTGGGAAATATGGGTTGGCTTGATTGTCTTCTCTGCTATCTGTGCCGTTTACGTTTTGGCTGCAGGTTATTGGGGAGTAATAATGGCTGATTTTCAACAGGGTGTAATTGCATTCTTTGTAATTATTGTTGTTTCCGTATGGGGAATTGTTGCAGCAGGCGGACCGTCAGGAATTGTAACCAAACTCGGAGAAATGGGTCAGTCATGGAGATTAAATCCATTTGCATTTACCGGCTGGTTCAGCGGTGATTTTCCGATTGCTTGGTTTCTGACTATGATGGTTATTGCCGTTCTTGGCGGTTTCGGAATGGGAACAAGCATTGACTGGTATGCGGAAGCTCAGAGAATTCAAAGTGCCAAAAGTGTACGTGACGCAAGTTATTCAATTTGGTGGGGAACGGCATTGGTTCTTATCAGAAATTCTGTTTGGGCTGTTGCAGTACTTGCATTTTTTGTTCTGTTCCCGAATATTCAAAATGCTTCAGAATATGAAATGGGCTGGTTCAAACTCGGTTTTGATTATATGCCTGCCGGAATGGTAGGATTTTTCTTTGCTGCAATAATTGCAATTCATCTTTCAACAATTTCGACACATTTGAATCTTGGTGCAATGTATTTTACACATGATTTGTACTTGCATTATTTTAAACCGAATGCAACTGAAAAAGAAATTGTTTGGGTAGGAAGAGTTGCAACTTTCGTTTTATTAATCGGTTCTTTTTTTTACGGATTGATGATGGAAGAAATCACTTCATGGCTGATTTTTGCTTTGTGGCTTATGGCTGCTGGTGTATGGCTGCCGAATGTTTTGCAGGTTGTATGGTGGAGATTTAATGCGTGGGGATATCTTTCATCATGGATTGCAAATCTCGGAATGAGCTGGCTTGTTGTTTGGATTCTTCCTTCTTTTGGAATCATTCCTAAACTGCCCGACTATCAGCAGTTCTGGCTGTTGATGCTTCTTGGTGCGATGGTTTATATTCCGGTTACATTTTTAACTAAGCCTGAAAAAATGGAACATCTTGTAAAATATTATGCGATGTCGAGACCGATTGGCTGGTGGGGACCTGTAAAAAAAGAAGCCGAAAGACTTGGCTTGCTTACAAAAATTGATGTAAATTCAGCGGAGGTGAAATTATGAGGTTGATAAAACGAAATTGGAAACCCGGCGAAGCAGAT
>PFVB01000134.1:0-14077 GCA_002790395.1 Ignavibacteriales bacterium CG_4_9_14_3_um_filter_34_10
TCGCAGAAGGTTGTTTTTTTCTTCCAGATTTAAACGGATTTTTTTCTCTAACTCAGATTTGTTGAGTAAATCAACGATTCGGATTCCTTTACGAGCATACTTATCAATATAACATGGTCCAATTCCTCTTCCTGTAGTTCCGATTTTGCTGTTTGATTTCTCATTCAATGCATCAATAATTTTGTGGTAAGGCATAATCAAGTGTGCATTTTGACTGATAAAAAGTCTGTCCTTAACACTAATTCCGTTTTTTTCTAAGAAATCAATTTCATCCAAAAGTGCCTGCGGATCAATAACAACTCCGTTGCCAATGACACAATCCATTTTTTCGTGTAGAATTCCCGAAGGAATCAAATGGAGAACGAATTTGGTTTCTCCGATTTGGATTGTGTGTCCGGCGTTTGCCCCACCCTGATATCGAGCAACAATGTCATATTTTTCACTTAAAATATCAACAACTTTTCCTTTGCCTTCATCACCCCATTGACTACCGACAAGAATTGTAACACTCATAAATTCTCCTATATTAAAAACTCCGCTGTTTAATTTTTATAGCTATTTACAGCTTCATCAACTGAATTATAGTGCTCAAAAATTGTAATTAATTTTGTAATTACCAAAAGACTGTTGATTTTTTCAGTTGCGTTTGCAAGTTTCATATTGCCGCCGGAATTTTTTAGACTGGTAAAACCGCTAATCAGCATTCCCAGTCCAGAACTATTCATAAATTTTACATCAGCAAGATTAACAATAATATTCATTTTTAAATTCTCAATAGCTTTATGAAGAACATCGTGGAACTCTTGAGCTTCTGGTCCGCCCATTACATTTCCTTTTAATTCTATAACTAAAGCGCCGTATTTTTCAGATGTTTTTACTTTCATAGCAATATCCTTAATTTTTTTTGTGGACTTAGTTAAAATATCTTAAGAGATTATTAAATTCATTAGTAAATTATTCAATAAAAGAATAAAAATAAAGTTGTAAATACCAATTTTAAAAATATTTTTTTACAAACTTAACCTTAATTACTTCGTCTAAAAATGGAATTAAATGAAAATCTATCTTCATTAAATGAAGAACAAAACATAACAGAGTTTGCTGACCCGGATTTTAAGTTGATAAGGGAGTACATAAATGGTAATGAAAATGCCTTTGCTAAATTGGTTGGTCAGCATAAAGATAAAGTTAGAAATCTCGTTTACCTCACTTTGGGAGATGCTGATTATGTTGATGATATTTCTCAGGATGTTTTCATTAGTGTTTTTAATAAAATCAAGGAATTCCGTTTTGAATCAAAATTTACTACGTGGTTGTACAGAATTACAGTAAATAAATGCAAAGATTATCTTAGAAAGAAGAAAGTAAGAAGTATTTTCACGCCGATATCAGAGAGCCATTATGAAATTGGAGCGAAGTTCAACCAAGAAAATCAGGATATTCCTACATTAGTAAGAAAAGCAATTGACCGATTGCCTGATAAATTAAAAATACCATTATTGCTTAGAGATATTGAAGGATTAAGTTATAAAGAAATTGCTGTTCAACTTGAATGTGAAGTCGGGACTATAAAATCAAGAATTTTTCGAGCGAGGGAAAATTTGAAAATTATTTTAGAACCATTTCAAAAGGAATTAAATTATTAATGGATGTATTTGACAAACAAGCAAAAAAAAGAAAGTACTTTGAGATAATTATTCTTATTGTTCTGACTGTATTTTTATTGATTGTCTTTAAGGAAAGCAAGAAGGGATTATTTTCAATCGAAGATAAAACAAGTGCTTTAATGACAAAATATACTTCAGGATTAATGCCACTGAATGAGAGGAGTGAACTGAGCAAAGAGGACATTGTAAATTTCGCTCTTTACGGAAATATACCAATTGACAGGAAAAATGAAAAAGTTTTGATTATTAACTCTGATTCACTCGGGGATAACCGTTTTATTATTACTAAAATGAAGATTAATAACAAAACAAATAACTATGGCGCTTTGCTGTCAAAATTGAATTTAAGCTCCGATCAAAAATCGAAAATTGATACGCTTTTATCTGTCTCGCAGCATAAACTTTACAGATCAATTTTACTCAATGAGAATGAATCTTTCGCTATTAATTCAAATGTTGTTCAATTACAAAAAGATTTGAGTGACAAAATAAATTTGATGCTTATTGAAAATTCACGCAAGAACGATTTGGCAGTGTCAAAAGCAGTTGAAGATGGAATTAAAGTCGTCAACGAATTAAAATCGGCAAGAAATTTTGTTTTTGTAAATCCCGACACTGTGTTAAATCTGGTTGCCAATCCGGAAAAGTTAAAAAAAATAAAAAGAATAGATCAGAAAAAATTCTTGAACAATCTTTCGTTTTCAATTGATTCTGAAAAGAAGAAAAAAATGAATCTGGATTTTGTTTTGGGTGAAGAATTTGTTTCGGTGAATGTTCCTCCGCCTCCGGCAGATAAATATTCAGTGAAGATCGATGAAAAAAAACTTGATAAGATATTTAATGAGCATAATTTCGAGTTTAATTTTGATATGAAAAGCGATGAATTAGGGTTTAAGTTTAATATTGAAAACGTCCCACCAAATGTTTGGGATAATTTACAAAAGATAGATAAAGATTTAGCAAAAAAATTGCAGGGAATTAATATTAAAATAGACTCAGTGGGAATTGAAATTAAGATTAAAAATGACAGCATCAAAAACCGATTACACTTCAGAAAAAAATAGTTAAATATTATGTATACGATTCTTAAAAATATAAATTACAGAAAACAGATCGATATATTAATATTGATCGTATCCATTCTGGTATTAATCAAATTAATATTCCCGGTTTCAAACAATTATTTCTCATTTGTTTCCGAATTGATTGTACTAGCCACATTGTTCGTCGGAATGATTATTTCGAAAAGTTTTACGGTCAAAAAAAAGAATCAACCGTTGAGCTTAGTGCTGAATTTAGGGATAATTGCTGCAGTGATCTTTTTGTTCAATTCGCTTTCCAAAGGATTTTTAGATAATGTTCAAAACAATTTAAAAGATATTGAATTATACCAATCATTCTCAAGCATAATTCTAATAGTTGTAAATCTTATAATTGCATTTATTTATTGTGGCTTTGCTATTTATCTGTTTTCAATATTCCATGAACTGTTTGCAATGAGACAGAAAAAGGATCTTTCATTTTATTTTAACTCAATGAGTATTTTTTTCGGACTTGCACTTCTTACTAAAATACTTGAAGTGAAAGACAGCGAACTCGGATTCATTCCATTAACTTTTTATGTGATGAGTGTTTTTCTAATGGTAATAAATTCATTCAGAGTTGCGTGGATAGCCTTTTTATCGAAGAAACAAAAATTGTATGTGCTTTTTTTATCTGTAATTTTAACTGTTCTGTTTGGAATTAATTATGGAATGTTATTCGACGAAGGCTTTATAAAACAATTATTGATTAATTTTTCACCCGGGCTGCATGTATTTATTAGTCTTGTTCTATTATATGGAATTATTTATAACAGCATGTTATTTATTACTACACTTTTTCATCTCCCAACAGCGGAAGCAATTGACAGGAAAGTCGAAGAAGTAAGCTCGCTGCTTGATCTCAGCAAACTTATGACGCGTGTGCTTGATATAAAAGATTTAGCCGATTCAATAACAAACTACACAATAAAAGTTTGTAATGCCGATGCGGCTTGGTTTGTTGATATGAATGATAAAAATATTACAATAAAATCTGTTACAAACATCAGTTTTGTTGAAGCAGAAAAAATCACGCTTGCCTTTAATAGAATTGGATATTTTGATCAAAGCAAAATTAAAGTGTTTGACAAAATTGAAAACGATGCAAATCTTTCACGAGCGGAAACGAAAAAATTTTCTTCATCTGTTTCAGCCCCGCTAATTCACCATGAAAACAGTTATGGATTTTTAATAGCGGTTCGCATAAATAATATTCCATTCGAAGAGGATGAAGTGAAAGCGATACAGGCTTTTGCCGATTATGCTGCTATTGCGATTGAAAATGCAATTCTGATTGAGGAGTCACTCGAGAAGGAAAGATTGGAAAGTGAACTTAAAGTAGCAAGGGAAATTCAGTATAAAATATTACCAAATCATGTCCCTCAATTTGACAATTTGAAAATCTCTTCGATATTTGTTCCCGCTTTTGAAGTTGGAGGTGATTATTATGATTTCTTTCCGCTCAATGATTCAAAGCTGGGTTTTGTTATTGCTGATGTTTCCGGCAAAGGAATTTCGGCTGCCTTTATTATGGCTGAAGTAAAAGGAATTTTTGAGTCGCTTTCCAAGTTAAAAGAAACTCCAAAAGAGTTGTTAATTGAAGTGAATAAAATTTTGAAAAATAGTTTAGAAAAAAAGAATTTTGTTACGGCAATTTATGGTATTTTTAATTGTGCTAATTCAAAATTAATTATAGCACGTGCCGGTCATGTTCCAATGTTTTTGTGCAGAAACAATTCTATAAGCAAAATTATTCCAAATGGAATTGGGTTGGGAATTGAAAAATCTGATGTATTCGATAATAACTTGAAAGAATTTGAAATTGAGCTTGAAAACGATGATGTAATCACTTTGTTTACCGACGGAATATCAGAAGCAAAGAATAAAGATTTGGAAGAGTTTGGTTATTCTCGTTTGGAAAAAATAATCATCGAGGGTTCATCTTTAAATGTCGATGAATTATCTCGAAACATCATGAAAGAAGTGAGTATATTTTCTACTGAATATCAACAGCATGATGATATCACGTTAGTATTATTTAAATGGAAAAACAATTTAACAGCTGAGGTTAAATAATGGCTGACTTTAATGTAGCAACACGAGGTTTGGGGGGAGTAAAAATCATTGATTTGAAAGGCTATCTTGACGCTCATACAGCTCCGGATCTTGAAAAGACTTTTAACAGTTTGATCGATGAAAAGAATTTCAAAGTCGTTGTAAACTTTGATGAACTAAAATACATAAGCAGCGCAGGACTTGGTGTTTTTATGGCTTATGTTGAAACAATGAGGGAAAATAGCGGCGATATTAAATTTGCTAAAATGAAAGATGATATTTATAACATCTTTGATTTACTTGGTTTTCCCGTTCTGTATGAATTTTTCAAAGAAGAAAAAGACGCTATAGATAAGTTTAATTCAAAGATCTAAATTGAATAATGAACAAAAAATATTGAACGATGAATTGACGGTTAAAAGCAAAACCGATAATTTATCTGTTGTCAGAGATTTCATTCGTTCCTATGCTTCAAAATGCGGTTTGATGGAAAAAGAAATTTCAAAAATTGTTCTTGCTGTTGATGAAGCATGTACAAATATTATTAAACACGCATATAAATATTCTCCACAAGGTGATATAAATTTACGTATTAATTGCTCACAAAATAAATTTGTTGTTTTAATTACTGATACAGGAAATCATTTTAACCCCGAATTAATTCCCGAGCCGAATTTGGCTGCATTTCAAAAAGAAAAAAGAAAAGGGGGACTTGGTATTTTTTTAATAAAGAAACTGATGGATGAGGTTAATTATAAAAACTTATCTGGTGAACGCAACCAGGTCGAATTAGTAAAATACATCGGCTGAAATGCAAGATGCTAAAAACAGTAGTGCTCAGAAAAATCTTTATGCCCTGATTGATTTTTCGCAATTTATAAATTCCTCGCTTGAACTTGAAAACATTGCAGGAAATTTGCTGCTTACATGTTTCGGAAAATTTCATTGCACAAAAGGTTTAGTAGTAATTTATGATGAAGAACAGAGGGTGCGAAATATTATTTCAAAAGGATTCAGTTTTCCAAATGTTTCTGGTCAAATAAATCTTGCGGGCAACAAATTTGATATCAGTAATGATTTTCGAAATACAATTTTTAAAGAACATTTAATCATTGAAAAAGAAATTGTTTCTTCAAACGGAATAATCGGTAAAATATTTCTTGGAGAAAAACTGCTAAAAGAACCTTACAAAGATGAAGACATTGAATTATTGACGACACTGTTAAATGTCTCAGCTCTAAGCATCCAAAATTCGCTGAGCTATCAAAGACTGAGAGACTTAAACAAAGAGCTGAGCACAAAGATCAATCAATTAAGTTCTATCTTTGATTTGGGAAAAGAGTTTAGCTCAATTTTGGAGATTGAACGGGTAAGTAAACTTCTTGTGTTTTCAATTTTAGGACAATTATTAGTTACGAAATTTGCCGTTGTTATTTGTTCGGGTAATGAAATAAAAATACTTGATTCAAGATTTGATAACGATTCTGTAAAAAATGAAGTAAAAAAAATCTCAAAATGTAATTTCCAAAAATCAATTAAGCCGAATGAATTTTTGGATGATCTTTCCGGATTTTCAAGTTTAGGAATTGAATTGATTGTTCCAATGATTATTAAATCTGAAGTGAAAGGATTGATTTTATTGGGCGGCAGACCAAACAAATTACCATTTTCTGATTCTGATATCGATTTCATTTCTTCTGTAGCAAGCTTTGCAATTATATCAATCGAAAACAGCAGGCTTTTTTCAGAAACTCTCGAAAAACAGAGACTTGAAAAAGATTTGGAAATCGCACAAAATATTCAAAAGAATTTACTCCCGTCAAGAATCCCTGTTTCAAAAAAGTATGATATAGCTGCGTATAATCAATCAGCAAAACAAATTGGTGGTGATTATTATGATGTTGTAAAAATTTCTACTGATAAAACTTTGATTGCCATTGCCGATGTTTCCGGAAAAGGCGTACAGGCAGCATTGTTGATGGCGAATCTGCAGGCATTTTTGAAATCAATTACAAAACAAAACTTGCCAATTGATCAGGCGTCTAATCTCATAAATGATTTAGTTTCTGAGAACACAACTAATGGAAGTTTCATTACTTTCTTTTGGGGAATTTTGGATGAGAATACAGGTGAATTCGCTTATGTAAATATGGGTCACAATCCGCCTCTGATTATAAGAAAAAGCGGAATTCGTAAACTGACAACCGGCGGAATGATTTTAGGTGTGATGAAAACAATAATTCCATATAAATCGGAAATTATAAATTTGGAAAAAGACGATTTCTTAATTTTATTTACTGATGGAGTGACTGAAGCAATGAATATTGAAAATGAAGAATATACCGATAATAAACTTGAAAGCATTGTTTTGAAAAATTCAGAAACTGATAATTCCGGAGATATGCTTGAATTGATTTTACATGATGTTTCTAATTTTACACAAGGTGCAGTTCAGTCGGATGATTTGACAATAATGGTAGTGAAAGTAAAATGAGTAACTCAAGTTCATTGATTAGCAAGATTAGACAAAAGACAATAATTCCGGTATCGGTTGCATTGTCCGTTGTATTCCTGCTGCAACTGTATTTTGTTTTTGAAGTTTCCATACTCTCGAATGATGAATGTATCTGGCAGCCAACCAAATCAGAAAGCGGAAAACTTAAATATGTCTTTAGAGATGTAAAGCAAGATGGAGTAACTTGGAACGCAGGAATCCGCGATGATGATACTCTACAAAAAATAAACAATGTAAAAATTAATGATGCAAAAGTCGCACAGCTTGAATTGAATAAAGTTGCTTCAGGTGATTCAGCGGTATATGAATTTTCCCGTGGAAAAGAAATTATTCAAACAAAAGTGGAAGTTAAAAAACTTGTAAATTTTGGCGGACTTGCTTTTGCTTTATTTGGCGGAATTTGGCTTTTGATAGGTGCAATTGTGCTGAGTGTGAAACCCGATGGAAACACACAGGTGATTTTTTTCAGAATTGGAGCGACGCTGGTCTTGCTGAGTTGTTTCAATTTTTTAATTGATGGGTTTAATGAAAATCCATTTAGTAAATACTGGCAAATCAAATTGTTTGCTGACTTAGCATATACTTTCGGCTCGGTTTTTATTGGGTTTTTACTGATTCATTTTTTCTGGATATTTCCACAAAGATTAAAAATCATGAGTTTTAAGTGGACAAAAAGAATACTCTATTTAATCCCAACTTGTATTTTCATGTGTGTGATTATTTTGAGAATTATCTTTCTTTATTCCGGAAAAATTCCTCCGCAGAAAATCCTTCCAAAATTTGAAGTGATAAATCTTATATTAATTTCGCTTGGTATTGTTGTTTCCCTTACTTCACTGTTTATAAATTATTATAATATAAAATCGAAAACAGAACGCAATACAATTTTTATGATTTTAATTGGTTATTCAATTACGGCTGCATCATTTCTTTACAATTTTATTGTCAGTTCAACTCTTAATCCTTCGATGAGATTTAATTCTCCGGAATTTTTTATGCCGATAATATTAATTTCAATTCTTCCGCTTGCCTTCGGTTATTCGATTTTCAAGTATTCGTTGATGGATATTTCTGAAGTTGTTAAAACAACAATTATTTACGGGCTTGCTACTATCACTGTGGCTGCAATTTATTTCCTTGTTATTTATCTTATTGGGCAAACAGTCAGCAATGCTATAGGAACAGATTATCAGGCAATAATTGCCGGTGCAGTGTTTATTATTTTTGCATTCGTTTTTCAATCGACAAAAGATAAATTTCAGGAAACATTAACAAAGAGATTTTATCCCGAGCAATTTGCTTATCAAAAAGTTTTATTGAGGTTTTCCAAAGAAGTGCCTTCGGTTATTGGATTAGAAAATATTCTTAAATCAACAAGCCAAACTTTTATTGAATCGCTTAAAATAAATAAATTTGCTATAGCTTTACGAATCAAGAATGAACAAAGGAAATTTAAACTTCACAGTAATTTTGGACTCACAGAAAATTTTCACTTCGACATAAACATTGAAGCATTTGCAAAGTTTTTATTGATGAAAAACGATTTGAATATGCCCATTGTTATTGAGGAAAATGAATTTGAAAATATTTTCCAAGACAAAGCCGGATTGCTTTTTGAAAATAAAATATTTACGGTAATTCCTTTACAGGTTCAATCAAAAATTATTGGGTTTCTTCTCTTTGGTCTCAAATACAGCGGCTCCAAATTTGTTGGTCAAGATTTGGAATTATTAACTGCAGCTGCAAACCAGGTCGCTTATGCAATTGAAAACGCCCGCCTGTATGAATCGGAAAAAGAAAAACTTGTTTTGGAACGTGACCTTGAAAACGCAAAACAAATTCAACTGAGTTTATTACCCAAAACTTTTCCAAAGATAAAATCTACTGATATTTATGGAACTATGATTCCTGCTATGCAAGTTGGTGGTGATTATTTTGATCTGATTAAAATATCCGATTCAAAGCTATTTATTGTTATCGGGGATGTTTCCGGCAAAGGTTTATCTGCTTCTCTGTATATGTCAAAATTGCAGACGATGTTTCAGATGTATTCTAATAAGGAATATTCACCCAAAGAAATCTTATGTAAATTGAATGAAAATATTTTTCAGAAAATTGAAAGAAATTGGTTTATAACTTCATCAATTGGATTGATTGATACAGAAAAGAAAGTTATTGTTTTTTCACGAGCCGGACATACACCTCTTTCTATTATTTCGCATGGACAAGTGAGAGAGATAAAACCAGGAGGAATTGGAATTGGATTGGAAAATTCGGAAATTTTTGACAAATCAATTGAGGAAGTTTCAATAACATTACTGAAAGATGATGTTCTTGCTTTTTATTCAGATGGAATTTCTGAAGCTATGAATGAAGAGTTCGAACTTTTTGGGGTAGAAAGACTTCATAATATTTTATTGAAAAATTCTCACAACACTTCAAAATATATTCTTGATGAAGTTTTGAGTAATATGACTAAGTTCAGGGGAAATGCTCTGCAGAATGATGATATTACTTTAGTTTTAGTAAAGTTGGTGTAAAAAATCTAATGTTTTTTAGAAATTGCCTGCAATGAAGTAGCAGAAAAGTAGGAATTAAGTTAAATCGTCAAATTTCGTTTCCAATAACATCACAAGGAAGCAAGTGTTAAATTCGAGAGGAGCAGTTATTAGGAAATCCCACAAATTAGGTATTGTCTAATAATTTTTTTGTTGTTATTTTTAGTCTGAAAACATGCTTAATTAATAAAACAAAGGAGGAATCATGAAAAAGTTAGGGTACTTTTTTATTTATTTGATGTTAGCAGTAATTACAAACGGGCAAATTCAACAAAAAGCTTTTTTTAATACATCTCAGTTTGACCCGGCAGATCCATTACGTCCATGGCTTGACGTTACAAATCATATTCGGACAGCAGCAATTGCCGGTGATATGGATAAAGACGGAAAACCGGAAATTCTTGCAACAGAATATGCAAATGGCGGAAGGGTTCACGTGCTTGAATTTGCAACCCCAAACACTTTGGAATTAGTTTGGTCTTCACCAGCAAGAACTGATGTATCAAGCGGTTCAACCCCTCGATGGGTAAGAGCTGGTGATCTTGATGGTGATGGATTGCGAGAGATTATATTTTCTCAATCAGATGGAACGACAGACGGTAGAGTTAATGTTTACGAATGGGATGGCTCAACTGATAATGGATACGGGACCGAAACAGTTATCGATTTTCCTGCTGATCTTTTTGTATCATCAGGCACAGGAAATTTCAGAACAAACCGTGAACAAGGTTGGGTTTATGATTTTGACAATGACGGAAGAGATGAATTAATTATGGCTAACCGTGATAGTAAAGTTTACATTCTTGGAATAAACGGAGATGCACCGGGATTTGCTGCATGGCAGATTGAAGGCGGAGACCCTGTTGCACAGCCAAACAATAAATTTTCTGCAGGTTCCTGGTGGCATTCAATTCCGGTTGATTATGATGGTGATGGTGTAAAAGAAATTGTTAATCATTATTGGAATTTCTTTGGAATTTGGTCAATCGAGCCAAATGGTCCTGATTCATATACATATCCTTCTTTGCCTGCAAATCCTGATGCTGGTGTTGCTGGTCCTATTTATTATGAATACACGAAGGGCATAAATGAGGATGCTGTATGCTATATGGGAATTAATGCTGCAGATGTTGATGGAGACGGAAATGAAGAAGTAACAGGAACCATTTATATCGGTTCGGGTGACCATAATTATGAAGTTATAATTTTGGATGCCGGCGGTTCTGAAGCAACGGGTGTTGAAGTTTGGAAATCACAGGATCAGTTTGCAATTTTAGCCGATAGCCTGTGGAAGCAGGTTGGTTTTGATTACGGTGAATATTGGGGAAATGGTGCTGCTGATTTGAATGGCAACGGAAAAGATGAAATTATTCTTGGAGGAGTTCCCGGAAATTATATTACAACATTAGAATATAACGGAACCGGTTCAATAATGGATGGTGCAAATTACACAGCAAAAAAATTCAAAGTGTATGATCTTTTGATTGTTGGTTTTAATAAATATGATTCGCTGGGTGTAGTTCGCGAAGATACTGTTTGGTCAAATCTTGAATATTTTATTGCAAAAATGGATGCCGGCGATTTAACCGGTGATGGTAAAGATGAACTTGTTTTAGCTTATCAAAGTGTTCCTGATTCATTGACATTCAATACATTTACATGGAACGGAAGTGCTTATGACAAAACAACAAAGAAAGAATTCAATCCAAATGCAATTAACCTTCGCGTTGTTGAAGCAACTGCAACAGGGTTAAAACCAATAAATACAGGCTTAATTACTCCTGACAATTATACAATTGAACAAAACTATCCAAATCCTTTTAATCCAAGTACAAGCATCAGATTTTCATTGCCACTTTCGAAGAAAATCTCTGTTAAAGTTTATGATATGCTTGGAAATGAAATTAAAACTTTAGTAAACAACCAAGAATTTGGTTCCGGCTCCTATGAAGTTAACTGGGATGGAACGAACGATTTTGGACAGGCAGTTGCCAGCGGAAATTATATTGCAAAATATACTTTTGGTAATTTCAGCAAATCAATTAAAATGTCTTTACTCAAGTAAAGTGGTTTTGAATTTCTATTTCAGATTCTCCCCAAGGAATTATTGGGGAGAATCAATTTCAGTCCGATTTAAGTGAACAAGACTATGACACTTGAAATGGATTTATCTCCGATGATTTACAATACCTGTCTTTTTAAACCATATTTTATTTTTCAGATAAAGCATTTCCTACATAATGGGAGGAGGTATGAAGTATAGATTTATTGTTATTGTTTTTTTTGTTTCTTCATTGATTTTTGCTGGCACAACAGGGAAAATTTCTGGCAGAGTAACCGATTCAAGTACAAACGAACCTTTACCCGGAGTAAATGTTATTGTTCAAGGAACTTCCTTGGGAACTGCTACTGATGGAGATGGGAATTATCTTTTAAACAATTTGCAACCGGGGAAATACTCAATAAAATTTTCCGCTGTAGGTTTTAAAAAAGTAACTTATCAAGATGTAAAAGTTATTGCTGACTTCACAACAAGGATTGATGTTAAATTAATTGTTGAATCTATTGAGACAGAGACTGCGATTGTTCAAGCAGAAGCTCCGCTAATCAGGAAGGATTTAACCAGCTCCCATACTTCACTTGATGCATCACAAATAGAAACTTTGCCTGTTGAAAGTGTTAATCAGATTCTTACACTTCAAGCCGGTATTACTCAAGGCGCTGGTGGTGAACTTCATATTCGTGGCGGTCGGTCAAGTGAAATTGGTTATGCAATTAATGATGTTGCAATTACTAATCCTTATGATAATTCTAGATCAGTCAGTATTGCAACAAATGCAATTCAGGAATTATCTGTTATCAGTGGAACATTCAATGCTGAATATGGAAATGCGCTTAGCGGTATTGTAAATACTGTTACAAAAGAAGGTGCAGATAAATATTCATTCAGTTTATCTCATTATACTGGTGATTATTTAAGCAGTCACTCGAATATTTTTAAAAATATTGAAAAATTTGATTTACAGAATAATGCTGTAACTGAATTTACTACAAGCGGACCGGTTCCTTTTTTCGGAGATAAAATTTCTTTTTTTGTTTCTGGAAGGTATAATTATGACAAAGGATATTTGTATGGACAAAGACAGCATTTGATTTCGGATTCAGTAAGCAAAAATCCAATGAATCCAAATGACTTTAGTATTGCTGCAAACGGCGACAACAAACTTGTCTCGATGAATCATGGTTCTTCATTCAGCGGGACTGCAAAACTAACTTACCGTCCGTTTTCTATGATGAAAGTTAATTATGATATGGTTTATTCTCAATCAGAGTATAAGCCATACGTTCATGATTTAAAGTATAATCCGGATGCAGTAAATAACAGATTGAGTTGGAGTATTCTTCACATAATTGAAATACGGCATGCTTTGAATAACAACTCGTTTTATACTTTACGCGGCTCATATAATGTTGATGATTTCAAGCGATATCTTTTCCCGCTGCTTGATGAGAATAATAACAAAGTTGATTTCTATGCCGGAATGAGTCTGAATGGTGTACATCCTGATTTAAGATACGAACCTGATTATAAATCAACAGTAAGCGCTGCACCGGTTTCTTTTTCTTCCGGAGGCACTTATGAAGGTGGAGGTCAATCACATTTTTATCAAAGAAGTAAAATTTGGGCTGTCAAGTTTGACTATACAAATCAAATTAATTTAAGTCACGAATTAAAACTTGGAGCTCAATTACGAAATTATACTGTTAACGCAATTTCATTCGATATTTTAAGAGATTCAACTCAATATTTAAAACCGACAATTGCCCCTGCAAATTCAAACAGAAATAATCAGTATGAAAAATTCCCGATTGAATTTTCATCTTATTTTCAGGATAAGATGGAATTTGATAAGTTGATATTGAACATTGGTGTGAGGTTCGATTATTTCAAATCAAACTCGAAATATTCCACAAATATTTTTTATCCCACTCCTTATCAGCCGGGAATTCCATCTTACATTGACAAAAACAGTTTGCTGAAAGAAGCCGAGCCTAAATATCAGATAAGCCCGAGAATCGGTGTTTCATTCCCTATTACCGACAAAGGAGTTATTCATTTTAGCTACGGACATTTTTTCCAGTTGCCGCCATTAACTTATCTTTATGCGAATTCTGAATATGAATATAGTTTCGGAACAC
>PFVB01000134.1:14113-21798 GCA_002790395.1 Ignavibacteriales bacterium CG_4_9_14_3_um_filter_34_10
CAGTTTCCTACGAGTTGGGTTTGCAGCAGCAATTGCTTGATAATTTGGCTTTCAGTCTTACAGGATATTATAAAGACGTAAGAGATTTATTGGCTGCACAGCAGATTCGTATAAGCGGAGAGGCAACTTACTTCACTTATGTAAATAAAGATTATGCAAACATCCGCGGATTGATTTTCTCGCTAACAAAACGCAGAACAAATTCTGACATGCTTGGTGTTACTTTGGATTATACTTTTCAGGTATCCGAAGGAAACGACGTAAATTCTGATGCCTTCTTTCTTGATCTTTCATCCGGAAGACAAAGCGAAAAAATTCCTGTACTTCTTAACTGGGATAAAACTCATCAGTTGAACGGAACGGTTTCAATAGGTGAATCTGCAAATTGGAATCTGACTTTAGTCGGTAAAATTGGAACAGGACTTCCATACACACCAGAATTGTTTGGTAAGCAAGTTTCATTAAAACCAAACACTGACCGAAGACCGATTATTTCTAATGTTGATCTTCTTGCTGAAAAGAGTTTTACTTTCGCTGGTTTTGAATTAACTGTTTTTGTTAAGATTTTCAATTTGTTCGATCAATTAAACGAAAACATTGTTTATGCAAATACAGGAAGAGCTGGTTATACTTTGGATGAAACAAGAGGTCCTGCACTTCAAACAAATGAAATTGCAAAAACAAATCCTTTGGTTAAAACTGCCAAAGAAGTTTACACTCGTCCCGATTTTTATTTGCCTCCGAGAGAGGTAAGAATTGGTTTATCCATTGAATACTGAAAATCTTTATCGGAGAATTAAAATGAAAAAATTTAATCTTTTTTTAATTATTGTTTTTGGCTTAACTCAGTTTGTGTATTCTCAAATCCGTTTGGATAATGTAAACAGAGAGAAAGAACATCGTGCAGTTAAAGAATTAATCAATTCAAAAATCACTGAGCAGCAGCAAAGAAAAATCAACCTGAATCCTGAATTAAATAAACCTTACTTTGAAGATTTTCTTATGAAAGTAAATGGACAGGCTGACAGGAAAAGTTTTTTAATGAATGGGAACCGGATTACCACAGGTATTTTTAATTACGGTGGAATTGGACCCGGTTTTGGCTTGCTGCGAAATATAAATAATTTTGTATGGAAAGATCTTGGTTATGTATTTCAGTTTGGACCAATTGTAGGTGCACAGGTTAAGGAAGAAGGTAGTGGAAAAAAACTTCATGTGATTTCTGACGGCTTGCATGATTACACTAGTCCGCTATTACAGGAAATTAATCCAACTGGTGATACACTTTGGCAATTCCAACCGTTACCGGGATATGCAGAACCGGATCAACCGAACATTGCTTCAAATCCGGCTCTGGATAGTGATGGTGATGGCAAGCCTGATAGTTGGCCAAGAAGTTGGTACAGCAGCGTTTTAGGTAAATATGTTTGGCCGGGATTTTTATCACAAAATTCCACTAATGCAGACCTTGAAGTTTATTGGGCGATGGATGACAGGGACAATAAAGAATTCAAGTATTATCCTTTTGCAAATGATCATGACAGACGTGGACTTGGAATTCAGATTGATGCACGTGCATTTCAATGGAGCAATTCATTGGCTGAAAATACAATTTTCTTTGTTTACACAATTACAAATGTCAGTGAAAAAAGACTTGATTCAGTCTTCTTTGGAATTTACGGTGATCCTGATTTAGGTGGCGGCTCTCCCGAAAATACAGATGATAATGGTTTTTTTGTTCCGCCATATTCATTGGATTCTGTTGATGTTTCCAATATTCCGGTTTATGCAAGAAGCATGGTATATTTCTGGGATCCGGATATGAAAGGAAATTTCGGATTGCCGCTTGGCTATCTTGGATGTAAGTTTCTTGAAAGTCCCGGAAATCCAATAAATGGCATTGATGATGACGGCGATGGAATGATTGACGAAAGTCAGGAAGACGGAATTGACAATGACGGTGACTGGAATCCCTTGATTCATGATGTGGGATTGGATGGCATTCCAAACACAGGTGATGAAGGCGAAGGTGATGGTATTCCAACTGCCGGTAAATCAAATCCTGATGGTTCTCCTGATGCATTGTATCCCGGTGAACCAAATTTTGAATTTACCGATCTCGATGAATCTGATCAGATTGGGTTGACTAGTTTTAATAGCTGGACATGGAATCAGGATAAAATTTCAAATGATGAATCAATGTGGAATCGTTCTGTTCCAAGAAATTTTAGTAATATTCAACAGAATAGTGATATAGTTTTTATTTTTGCTTCCGGTTATATTTCACTTGAACCTGGTGAGACAAAAAGAATTTCGATGGCGCTATTATGCGGTGATGATTTGGATGATCTTTTGACTTCTGCAGAAATTGTTCAGACTATTTATAATCAGAATTATCAATTCTTCAGACCACCTCTCACACCAAATGTTACTGCAGTTCCTGGTGATAAAAAAGTAACTTTATATTGGGATACAATTGCAGAGGAAAGTATCGATCCGATTACCGGAAAGGATTTTGAGGGTTATGTTATTTATCGAAGCACTGATCCAAGTTTTGAAGACATCAAAAAAATTACTGATGGAAAAGGAACTACATTCCTAAACGAGCCGCTGAAAGACATCAATGGAAATGAAACAAAGTGGGATATTGCTTTCCGTGATGAACCATTTGTTGATGCAAACGGAAACGGGAAATATGATACCGGAGAAAGCTTTACTGACTGGAATAATGATAAGAAATGGACTTCAAATCTTGAAGATCCGTGGCAAGGTTATCATCCCGTCCCTTATAAAAAACGAGGCATTCAGTATTTTCTTGGAAATAACACCGGATTAGTTCATAAATATATCGATACGAATAATGTTATTAATGGACAGACTTATTATTATACAGTGGTAGCTTATGATCATGGTGATTCGGTTGGGATTCCACCAACAGAAACAACAAAAAAAATTACTGTTGATCCGATTACATCAATTCTTACTTTTGACGATAATACCGTTCAGGTGATTCCTGGTCCTCGGGCAAGCGGATATGTTACTCCGGTAATTAAAAATAATAATACAGAACATACTTCGGGTATTGGTACCGGCGATATTACTTTCAAAGTGTTGAATGATCTGAATGTGAAAAATAGTGGTGAATATGAATTGTCTTTTGCTGACAGCATGAAGGAAAATGGAATTATGACAGCGAAGAAAAACTATTCTCTGTTGAATAAATCAGTGGTTAGTGACACATTGAAGGTGTATGGAACGAATTATACTCAGTCAAAAAAAATGGATATTGCTAAAGATGAGTTTTTTGAAGTAAATGGAATGGACGGAACAAAATATTCAGAAGGAGTTGATTTTGTGTTTAATTATGAAAGAGGAGCAATTGCAAGAACATCCGCAAGTTCGATTCCTGATGAAGCAAGATTAATTTTGAATTACAGATATTTTCCTGTTTCTCATAGTACACTTCTAAAAAATGAAGATTCAAACCCCGTATTTGATGGTGTCCACTTAACAATTAATGATGCGGAAGCTCTTGCTTGGGATAAGGAAAAATCAAAGTGGGTTGAAGGTTCCAGCAATTATGAATTTATTGCTCATCTCTCCACCGTTGGAGCGAAAAAAGATCTCTACCCAGGTGATTATGAAATAAAATTCTCGAGCGATTTTATAGACTCTGCATATACTTTTAGTGGAACATTAAAGAAAATTCCAGTTAGATATTCTGTTACGGAAATTGCTACAGGTGTTCCAAGAAAAGTCCTTACATTTGTCGCTGAAAAACCTGCAACAAAAAATGAAACTTGGGACCCCGGTGAAGAATTGATTTGTTTCAAACCGGGTAAAGCAGGTGTAATTACTGCTTTTGATACATTAACTTGGGGAATAGAAGTAAAAGCACCAGCAGACACAAACATTACTCCTGTTGCCCCGAAAGACGGTGACGTTTTGCTGATAAAGACTCACAGACCGTTTAATAAAAATGATAAGTTCTTGCTCAGGACAGAAGGCGGAAAAATCAGCAATGCTGATGCAAAAGCAATGCTAAATAAAATTTATGTTGTGCCAAATCCTTATGTTGGTTACAACAGTATCGAACCAACAAACAAATTGCCGGGACAATCACGCGGAGAGAAGAGGATTTACTTTGAAAATCTTCCGTCTAAATGCACAATAAGAATTTTCACACTTAGCGGCGATCCTGTTGCTGAACTTAATCATGAATCAATGTTTGAGAATGGAAGAGAATATTGGAACTTATTGAACTATGATGGCTTCGGTGTTGCCTATGGTGTTTATATTGCTCATATTGATGCCCCAGGTGTTGGCGAAAGAATTGTAAAATTCGCTTTGATTAAATAATATTCTGCGAAAATGATTTGGAGATGTGAAATGAAAATTAAAATAATATTATTAGTACTGCTGATTAATTCTGTGAACTGGTCACAAAGCACTTCAAAATCGGGAACGACTGCTGCACAGTTTCTGAAAATTGGAATTGGACCTCGTGCGATTGCAATGGGCTCGGCATTCACTGCCACGGCTAATGATTTAACAGCAATTTATTGGAACCCGGCAGGACTATCGTACAATTATTCTACAGATGCAATGTTTAATCATACAAATTGGATAGCGGATGTAGGATATGATTTTGCCGGATTTTCTTCAAATGTTTCGGGTATCGGAACGTTAGGGGCTTTCGTCTCTGTAATGAAATCGATTGATGGTATGCTGGTCCGAACTGTTGAAACGCCAGAAGGTACGGGAGAAAGATTTGATGCAGGCGGAATGTCAATTGGTCTTAGTTTTGCACGTGAACTTACCGATAATTTTTCAATCGGATTTAATGCAAAATATATCCGTGAGTATATTTGGAATGAATCCGCAACAGGTTTTGCACTGGATGCGGGAGTATTATATCGGATTGATGTATTGAACGAGTTGAGACTTGGTGCAAGCATTTCAAACTTTGGTACTAAAATGAAACTTGACGGACGTGATTTAATTGAAGTTAAACAAGTTGGTGAATCCGGTCAAGGCAATATAATTAACTCTGTAATACAGATTGAAGAATGGGATCTGCCTTTACTTTTCAGAGTTGGAGTTGCTGGTGATTTGATTAAGTCAGATGCAATTAGATTGACAACTGAAATAGATGCAGTTCATCCTAATGATCACACGGAATATTTAAATCTTGGTTCGGAATTAGCCTGGAATGAGTTATTGTTTTTCAGAGTTGGATATGCTTCTCTGTTTGAAGATAAAACTGAAAAAGGTTTTACAGGTGGAATCGGATTAAATTACAGGTTGATTGAATCTGTGAAAGTACTTTTTGATTATGCTTATCAGGATTTCGGCAGACTAAAAAATGCACATTATTTTTCTGTTGGAGTTAAGTTTTAATTTTTTTATTAATCCGGTGCGTTTTTCTCCCTGTTGACAAAAGAGCGTGCCGGATTTGTGTATAAATTGTTATCTTACCTTTGTAATAACTTTATTTTATTTCATTAAGAGGAAGCGAAATGTCAGTCAAATATTTTTCTGGTTTACTTCTGTTGATATTAATAGTCAGTTGTTCGTCTGAAAAATTAATTATAAAGAATTCCATTTCTGTTGAAAATTTGCGGGCTGAATTCAATGGGGCTGTTAAACTGAAAACATTGGATTTTGAGATTCCATCAAACACAAAACTTGTCGGTTATAAATATGACAATAATGCAAAGTCGCTCGAATTAATATTTAATGACCGTTTAGGAATCATTCCGCTTCGGGAGAATGATGTTAATAAAATTTATCACGAGATGAATTCTTTTTGTAAAAAATATTTTGATTTTCAGGATTTGACAATTAAATCAAATATCTTTGAATTAAGCGAGTTGATTCCAAATTATTACAGAGAAAGTTTAAAGAAAGATGAAAACCGGATTCCAAAACGTGCTGATAAAAAACGTAAAAGTTTTATTACAAATGTCAGTAAACCAATAGAAATCACAAATGGTCTTTCGGGAAAGAACATAGCATTGTGGCATAGCCATGGATGGTATTACAATGTAAATCTTGACCGCTGGATGTGGCAGCGTGCAAGACTTTTTCAAATTGTTGAAGATAAAGGTCCGATGGGTTATGTCCTGCCATTTTTAGTCCCGATGCTTGAAAATGCAGGTGCAACCGTTTTTCTTCCGCGTGAACGGGATTTTCAGGTTAATGAAGAAGTAATTGATAATGACTCGCCAAACAATAATTATGTTGAAAAAATTTTCGGAGATAAGAGTTGGAGTAATGGTGAAGGAACTGGTTTTGCAATTGGCAATCCGCCCTATGAATCAGGATACAATCCTTTTGAAAAGGGCACACATCGGATTATAAAAACATCAAAAGAAAAAACAGCCGAGGCTGATTTTATTCCTGAAATTACTGAAACAGGCGAATATGCAGTTTATGTTTCTTATGCCTCATCAGATAAAAATGCAACCGATGTGAAATTCACTATATATCATTTGGGTGGTAAGACGGAATTTAAAATTAATCAGCAGATTGGCGGCAAGACATGGATTTATTTAGGGAAATTTAATTTTGAAAAAGGATATAATCCCGAATTCGGAAAAGTCAGTGTCAGTAATGAAAGTTCAAATGAAAATAAAATTGTCTCTGTTGATGCAGTCAGGTTTGGCGGTGGAATGGGAATTATAAAGCGCGGCGAATCAACAAGCGGAAGACCAAAATTTGTTGAGGGTGCAAGATATTGGCTGCAATATGCCGGAATGCCTGATACACTTGTATATAATTTAAATAAGAATAAAGATGATTACAAAGATGATTATCAATCACGGGCTGAGTGGGTTAATTATTTAGTCGGAAATCCTTATGGACCAAACAGAAATAAATCTTCTGCAGGTCTGGGAATTCCAATTGATGTATCGATGGCGTTTCATACTGATGCAGGAATTACAAAGAATGATACTGTAATCGGTACACTTTCGATTTACAGTACTTATAGTTTGGATTCAAGCAGAGTTTTTCCGGATGGAGTTTCAAAAATTGCTAACAGAGATTTAGCTGATTTGGTGCAAACGCAAATCACAGAAGACTTGCGAGCAAAGTATGATCCGATATGGAATAGACGAATGCTTTGGGATGCATTTTACAGTGAAGCCGCAAGACAAAATGTTCCTTCGGTTTTGCTTGAATTATTGTCTCATCAAAATTTTCTTGATTCGAAATTTGAACTTGATCCGCGTTACAGATTTGATGTTTCAAGAGCTATTTATAAAGCATTTCTGAAATTTATTTCATCTGAATATGATTTTAATTATGTTGTTCAACCTTTGCCGGTAACTCATTTCAGTGCAGAATTAACAGCAAATGGCGAAGCAGTATTAAAATGGAAAGCTCAGGAAGACCCATTGGAATCAACTGCTTTGCCAACTGGTTATATTGTTTATACAAGAATTAATGACGGTGGTTTTGACAATGGAGTTTATGTTAAAGAAAATAAATTGGTTACTGCGGCTTTGAAAGAAAATACAATTTATAGTTTTATGATTACCGCTGTAAATGATGGCGGCGAAAGTTTTACATCCGAAATTTTATCAATAAATTTTATTCGTGATAAAAAGCCTGTTTTAATTGTTAATGGATTTGACAGAATTTGTGGACCTGCCACAATTGAAACGGATGAAATTAAAGGC
>PFVB01000229.1 GCA_002790395.1 Ignavibacteriales bacterium CG_4_9_14_3_um_filter_34_10
AGAATTATACTTTCTAACACTAAACAAAATTAATTCCACAGGCAATGACTGATCTGATGATTTTTGTCCGGGATTAGCTGTATTCCATGTTGCTGTTGTCCAATCAGAACTTGAATTTCCTGCTGATATTCTGTAAACCCGGTTGCTCACACTGATGGGTATAGCAGAATATTCGTTATCTGTTTTGGGGTCAATATTAATTCCTCCTGATGTTTCCAATAAATATTGCTCATCGCCATTTAATTGAGGAAGTTTATTTCCCGAATTTATGTAAATAACATTTGTTCCAAATACAGTTTGCCAAAAAGATTCAAATGCAGCCTGTGAAGAATTTCTGCCGATAACAACAAACCCATTTGACTGAACAATTGTATTCGCAGGAATGGTAAAACTTAATGCTGAATTAATTTGCCGAACCACACTATTACTTAAATCAACTGATGATGAACTTTCATTATATAATTCGACGAACTCATAAATATAATTTCCGGTTCCGTATGCATCACTGTACTCAGAAATGATTACACCTTTATCATTTGCCGGTTTCACATTCAGAGTGAAAGTTGAATTTGTCCCGATCTGAACTGAGTCACCTCCTAATGGATTTTGCAGGTTAAAAACAAAAGTCTTATCACCAATACTGTTATTAATGTTAATTGTCAGAGACTGACTTGACGAAGAGCCTGCCGGAAATGCCAGAGTCTGTGTTGTGTAATTTCCAATTTCAGAAGCATTGCCACTGATTAAAACAACATCAACACTTGTCGGATTAACTGCAGAAGGAGAAGAAATATTTACAATCAAATTATAAGTTGAAGAATTGTCAAAAACATTTGCGGTTGAGGAATTAAAACTTACACTTGTATTAGAAGAAGTTTGACTTATGTAACTCATATCATTGAAATTAATATAATTAACATATTCAGGGTGATCAATGAAAGGATTTCTGTTTTGCTGAATTGACTGAATATAATCATTTCTTCCTGTTTCCCATGCATCCGGAGGGTCAGATTCATGCCAGGCTAAAAGTAAGTTTAAATCCTGCTGACCTTCGCTCAATTGTGGAAGTATAGTCCCGTTAAGCCAGTTAAAATCCAAGTTATAGCCACCAATGTCATCATATTTCAGGCACATATAAAACAAAGCTCTTGCCGCATCACCTTTCTGAGCATCACGAGGTTCATATACAACTTCACCGGCGGCATTTGTCCCAAGTTTCCCGTCTAAAAACTGATAAGTTACATTTGTTACAATTCCAAGAGGATGATTGCTTCTTCTTCCATTAGCGTTATTCTGATGTGTGGGGAAAAGATGATGCTGATCAGAATATTCTTCACCGGAAGTTGAGGGATAAGTTGGCATCCAGCTATGGCAAAATGTGTGTTCTCTGCTCATTGTTCCCCAGGCAAATGTTCCTGTATAGGAATAAACATAACCTGTATAAACACACGTTACTGAATATCCGCCCATTCCGTCGGGTTGTGCAGCATAATTAGTGATATTTGTCTCGTCAAACTGATCGTATGAAATTTTGGTATATGGTGAACGAACGCGTGCTTTGAGATCTTCAACAAAAGTAGGACTTGAAGTTGATATACTCGAATAATAGCTGCCTGCCTGAGCAAAAAGCATTGATGAATATATTAAAAACAAATAAAATATTTTCTTTAAAAACATAAGTAGCTTCATTCCTTCCGTGTCTGAAGTTTAAATTAATACAAACGATAATCGGAAATTTTTGCGGCTTGTTTAGGATTCAATTTGGATGCAAAATAATTTGCTTCTTGACTCGCCGAATTAATCCGTCTGTAGTATCATTATTGGATTTTCTGAAAAACAGAAAATTTATTGCACTAACTTAAACACGAAATGATAAAAATCAATGCATTCAAACCGTTATTCATGCGATTTAAGATACAATCAAGATAGATAATGTAAAATGAATCAAAATTGGCGGGCATTGCTCCGTCTACTGACGGATTGCCAGAAAAAAAGTTTCTCGCAGAGGGCGCAAAGAAGTCGCAACGGTTATCACTAAGTTACAGAAATAAAAAAACCTCCGGAATTCCGGAGGTTTAATAAAATCACTAAGTGATTCTCTGTCTTCAAAATGTTTTTACTTCATCAATATAAGTTTTTGAGTCTGAGTATTTCCGTTGCTTCTCAAAGTACTGAAATAAATTCCGCTTGGTAAATTCTTTGCATTGAAATCAACTTCATATTCGCCGGCATCTTTTCTGCCATTGACTAAATTTGCAATTTCATTACCGATAATATCATAAATCTTAAGCGAAACATTAGAAGCAGCAGGGATACTGAATTTAATAGTTGTATTCGGATTAAAAGGATTCGGATACGGTGCAAAAAGCTTGAATGACTTACCCAGAGCATTATTTACCGAAACAACATCAGAATAATGAAATGAACCGTCTGCATCCAATTGCTTCAGTCTGTAGCTTCGACTTCGCTCAGCTACCTTTCCTTGGTCAATGAATGAATAATCCTTTGGTGAGTTCGAATTTCCATGTCCCTGAACAAAACCAATCTTCTGCCAACCATTACTGTCATTCTGAACTTGTTTCAGAATCTGCCTCTCAATCTCAAACCCATAATTATTCACTTCTGTAGCAGTTGACCAATTAAGTTCAACACCGCCTTTCCCTGCAAATGCTGTGAATGCAGTGAGTTCGACAGGAAGGGAATTTGAACCACCAGAAATATTCCCTAAAGTAAAATCGCCTCCAATTATATTATTAAAAGTACCTGTTACGGTTCCTGCGGAGGAATTTCCCGTTGTACTTCCAGATCTGCTATTTCCAGACCACGTAATGCTGTTTATTCCATAAACCGCGGTAATATTGGTTAAATCTGTAACATTGTCATCTTCACCCCAAGGTAGTGAAACTGTAATATTTGTACTTGTGCCATTTGAAACAGAAAAGTATCTAACTTCTGATATTTTATCAACCCCACTTGAAGCTAATCCACCAGTTGGTGCAGTATTAAACATTTCTGCTGTAACATCTTGACCGACAGAAAAATTTAATGAAATTGGTCTATAGGCACTACCTTTCCCAATTGGAAAAATTCTACCATTTCCCGATTGAAGTATCATAATTACTGGACCGTCAATAAAACTTGTTTCACCGGTAACATTAATCGTAGCCGATAAGCCAATTGTTAAATTATTGACAGTAGGTTCTGCGATACGAGTTTTTAGAACACCATTAAGAAGATTTAGTGTGCCGGTAGAAATGGTACGATCGGAACTTAAAAAAACTCCTAAAGCATTATCAATGGTTAATGCTCCGGTAATATTATCCGGTAACAATGCACTTGTAGCCTGTTGAACCAGTCCATTAAAAACATAGTTAGCACCGGCAGATAATGAGTTTGACCCTAAGGTCGCAATATTTCCAAATACTCCTGATGCATGCCCGCACTTTATAGTAGCATTAGCATTGAGGATAAAAGCACCAGCGCCGGAAATTCGATTAACTCCACAATCAAGTGTTCCATTTACAGTAAAATGTTTCCCGCTTGCAACATAAATACTATCACCTAAAGTTACAGTTTTGTTTGTGCCGATTGTAATTTCGTTTAAAGTCGGAATGGAGCTGTTTGCTGCGGTGAAATTTACAGAAGGGTTGCCACCTTCAAAAGTAAGTGATGTATTACCTGTGTTTAGACTTATTAAAGAAGTGATATTACCGCCAATTGTATAATTTGTGGTACCGCCGCTACCTACATTACCCTTAAGAGTACCGGTACCTGTTACATTACCTATAATGTTTACAGTGACTCTGCCTGTTGTACTTGTACCTTGAAGTGTAGCTCCATCCCCAATTAATACGTTTCCAGAAACTGATAATGTATCTGTTCCGCTAGAGGTAACATTAAGAATTCCGGAATAAATTTCTAAGTTTCCGGCAATTGACAAGTTATTATTTATTGTATTTGTGCTGGTATGGTTTAAAATATAATTTCCATAAATCGGGGTTGCATCAAATGATGCGGCATTACCCGAAAGATTTTCAAAAAAAGAAGTAGATTCAAAATTGTAATTTGAACTTGTTGTACCACTAGTAAGCTCGGGAATACCCGAACCGGATGTTGTAGTTACATGGCTATATTTCCCTGTCCCAGACATTTTAAAAACATCACTGGCTTTACCTAATTTTATACCTCTTGTTCCGCTTGTCGATTGATTTGATAAAACTCCGCCATCTGCTAAATATAATGCAGATGCTCCTCCACCATCAAGAATAAGAGCGTTTGTTGTCGGGCCAGATACAATTAATGTAATTGTATTTACATTACCCGTATAACCAATCTGCAATGATTTAACTGTTTGAGAACTTTCTGGGGCAAGATTAACTGAGTAGTTACCACTTACGTAAGTATTGTCAAGGATAATACTATCTGCATCAGTAGGGACAGCGTTGCCACTCCAATTTGCGGCATCTGTCCAAGAAGTAGTTGATGCACCACCGTCCCATTTAATCTGACCAAAAGTTATTACTGTAAAATTAAAAAGTAAAATTGTTGAAAAAAGAAAACGTGATTTTTTCATAATGCCCTCCATCGCTATTTAATATTATTAAATTAACACTAGAATCTATTGTAAAATGTAATAAATTTTATCAAAGTAATAATTGAATCAAAATAGCTTTTCTAAAACTAAAAATTTTTTCTTACTAATGCAAAAAATTTTAATTAACAATCTAACTGAATGTTTTCCATATTGATAGTCACTCAGGAAATTATACTTACGCTAATAAATTTATAATAGGATTAAAGAGATTTCATGGTATGCAAAGAAAACATGTAGAATATTATTACAAACATGCAACAATGTTAGTTTGGTCATTTTTTATTAAAACCATTCTATATCGGGACACTCTTTTATTTTTGATTTTTTCCCGCCATCTCTTGACAAGTGTACTTATGAGCACTATTTTTGTAGTAAACAAAAGAGCACTATATGAAAAATCAATTAACAGATCGTCAGAAAGAGATTCTTGATTTCATAAAAGAATATCTTGGTTTTAACGGTTACCCGCCAACATTACGGGAAATTGCAAAACAATTCAATATTGCCAGCACATTCGGAATCAAACGCCATCTTGATGCACTTCAGAAAAAAGGTTATCTGTCAGTAGAAAGTTTTGCCAGCCGCGCAATTTCTTTGACTGAGAATCCAACAGAGAAAAATCAGCAAAACAACTCAGTCGAAATTCCGGTTGTCGGTCGCGTTGCTGCAGGTTATCCGCTTATGTCTGAAGAAAATATTGAGGGCTCAATAAGTATTCAAAGCGGATTATTAAAAAACAAATCAGAAATATTCGGACTGAAAGTAAAGGGCGAAAGCATGAAGAATGCCGGCATTTTCGAGGGAGATATTATTATTGTTAATCAGCAGAAGGATGCTGTAAATGGTGACATTGTAGTTGCGCTTCTTGATAACGAAGCAACTGTAAAACGGTTTTCAAATAAAAACAATCAAATCACTCTCATGCCTGAAAATGAAAATTATAATCCTATTGAAGTAAACAATTCCGACGAGTTTTCGATAATTGGCAAGGTGATGGGAGTTTTTAGGTGGTTCAACTAAAAAGATAGGAGTAAAAATGAAAAGCGAAATATTTTTTAACGCAATAAAAAACAGAAACAGATTAAAATTTTTATATGGTTTCAGTGAAATAATTCTTGAGCCATATTATGTAACTATGAATAAATTGGGCAAGAAAGTGATTTTCGGAAGAATCAATAATTCGCCGGAAGTAAAAATGTTTGAGTACGAAAAAATTTTTAATCTTCGAGTATTAGAATTATCCAAATTTTCGCCAATAATTCCAATAATGCCGGTTTGAAATGAAAATCCAATCGCATAAAGACCGTGTTGATGCTTTGATTTCGCAAATCTGGAAGTCGGGGTATTTAACGATCAGCAGGAAATATGGCAAATATCTTCCGTCACCAAAACCAATCGGCGAGTTCGAAATTGATGTGCTTGCAAAGTACAAACGGAAGTATATCATCGGACTTATTATAAATGAAAAGGATTTGGCAGATCCAAAGTTTTTATCAAAACTATCATATCTTTCCTCACGGAATACAAAATATACAAATGAGAAAGTGACTTTACTTCTTGGTGTTAGCATTCAAAATGAATATCAGGTAAAAGAAATAATTGCAAAACTCCCGGAAGAAAACCGAAGACAAATCAAGACCTATCAGGTAGCGGCATCTTTGTAAAAATGTAAAATGTATTGTGTTGCGGGCATTGCTCCGTCAACTGACGGATAGCGAGAAAAAAAGTTTCTCGCAGAGGGCGCAAAGAAGACGCAACGGACGCAAAGGTTATCACTAAGTTACAATAAGTTATTAAATATATATCAAGAATTATCGTTACGGCAAGGGAGGTTTATTCTACTGTCACATTGATCCGTCAACCGACGGATGTCGAAGTGTGACTTGTCATTCTTCCACGTTGCTCAGACAGACAAACGAACAATATTTTAGAAATATCCGTAAGCATTAACCACGTAGTGG
>PFVB01000041.1 GCA_002790395.1 Ignavibacteriales bacterium CG_4_9_14_3_um_filter_34_10
ATCAAGTATTACTTGGCGTGACCGGGAGCGGAAAAACTTTTACGATCAGTAATGTGATTGCAAAATATAATAAACCGACTTTAATTATATCTCACAATAAAACTTTGGCTGCACAGCTTTATTCCGAGTTTAAAAGTTTTTTCCCAAATAACGCTGTTGAGTTTTTTATCAGTTATTACGATTACTATCAGCCTGAAGCTTATGTAGTTAAACGTGATTTGTATATTGAAAAAGATTTTTCAATAAACGAGGAAATTGACAGACTTCGGTTAAAAGCAACCACCTCGCTTATTGAAGGAAGAAATGATGTAATTATTGTGGCATCTGTTAGCAGTATTTACGGTATCGGAGCCCCGGATGAATATGCAAGACAAATAATTTTCATTAAAACCGGAATGGAAATTCAACGAAAAAAAATGATGAATAGTTTGATTGATATTTATTATGTTCGAAACGATATTGAGTTTACAAGGGGTACATTTCGTGTTCGGGGAGATGTAATTGAAATAATTCCAGCCTATCAGAATGAAGAAGCAATTCGAATTGAATTTTGGGATGACGAGATTGAAAAGATTTCTATTATTGATTCTGTTTCAGGAAAATTTATCAAAGAAGTGGACTCGGCAGCTATATATCCTGCAAAATATTTTGTTACAACCAAAGAGCAGATTAACAGAGCAGTAAAATTAATTGACGAAGAACTGAAGCAGCAGCTTAATTATTTCTGGTCACAGGAAAAATATGTTGAGGCACAACGAATAGAACAGCGGACAAAGTTTGATATTGAAATGATCAAGGAAATAGGCTATTGTTCAGGAATTGAAAATTATTCGCGGCACATGGAAGGCAGAGCAGAAGGTTCTAGACCCTCATGTTTGTTTGATTATTTCCCCAAAGACTATTTGCTGGTTATTGATGAATCACATGTTACACTTCCGCAAATTCGAGGAATGTATAATGGTGACCGATCGAGGAAAAGCACATTGGTTGAGTATGGTTTTCGCCTGCCATCTGCCCTCGATAACAGACCGCTGAAGTTTAATGAATTTGAAACCATGATCAATAAAGCTATATATGTGAGTGCAACTCCCGGCGATTATGAATTAGAAAAAAGCAAAGGCGTTTTTGTAGAACAAGTTATTCGCCCGACAGGATTGCTCGATCCGGAAATTGAGGTCAGGCCGATTAAAAATCAAATTGATGATTTAATTGGAGAAATAAAAATTCGAATTCCCAAAAGTGAACGTGTACTTGTTACAACTTTGACAAAGAAAATGGCAGAAGACTTAACTGATTATCTTGACAGACTAAATATTAAAGTACGGTATATTCACAGTGATATTGATTCTCTTGAGAGAGTTGAAATAATAAGAGATTTGCGAATTGGTGAGTTTGACGTTTTGGTTGGCGTTAATCTTTTAAGAGAAGGATTAGATTTGCCGGAAGTTTCTTTGGTAGCAATTATTGACGCCGACAAAGAAGGGTTTTTGAGAAGTGAAAGATCATTAATGCAAACTGCAGGAAGAACGGCACGAAACTCCGATGGTAAAGTAATTATGTATGCTGATAAGATTACAGAATCTATGAAAAAAACTATAAACGAAACAATTAGAAGACGAAAACTTCAGGAAGAATACAATCGGCGAAACAATATTACGCCGCAAACAATTTATAAATCGCGGGAGGAAATTCTCTCATCTACTTCAATTGCGGATATTAGAAAAAAAGATAATGAAAAAGAATTTGCTGCTTTTTCTAAAGTGGCTGAACCAATAATAAAATACTTGTCAAACGAGCAGAAGCAGGATTTGATTGAAGAAATGACAAACGAAATGAAGCAGGCAGCAAAAGATCTGGAATTCGAAAGAGCCGCATTTTTACGCGATGAAATAGAGAAGCTAAAAAAATTGATTAAGTAAACTCTGTTTTATTATAACTCTTCTCCTTTTGCTTTGTTAATCATCTTATGCATATTAGTTCTGTTTATTCCCGCATAATCCGCAGCCTTTGTAATGTTTCCATCAAACTTTTTCAAAAGAAAGTCAACAAATAATTTTTCAATTCTGCGGGATGCTTTTTCTGTAGCAACTTTTCGCAGTTCATTCATCCGTTCCCAGGTCTCAGGGGTTTCTTCAGTTTCTGAAGTCGTTTCTAAGTTTATATTAACAAAAAAATCCAATTCCTTTGGATAAATAATTTGATCGGTTACTAAAAGATATAATCTGTATATATAATTTTTAAGTTCTCGGATATTGCCAGGCCAATCGTAGGATAAAAACAGTTGGAGTGCTTCGTCTGAAAAAGTTTTGGTCGGTTTATTCAATTCTTTTGCAATTGCAGAGGAAAAATAACTTACTAAAACGGGAATATCTTCTTTCCGATTCCGGAGAGGTGGAACTTTTATAGGAAGAACATCAAGCCGATAAAACAAATCCTCTCTGAACAATCCCTTTTTTACCAACTCAAACAAATCTTTATTGGTTGCAACAATTACTTTTACATTGGATTTAATTGTTTTTGCACTTCCTACCCGAGTAAATTCTTTTTCGTGAAGTATCCGTAAAAATTTAACTTGTGCCATAGGATCGAGTTCAGATATTTCATCCAAAAAAATTGTTCCGCCTTCTGCAATCTCAAATTTACCGGGAGTTCTTTTATCAGCACCAGTAAATGCACCCCTTTCATATCCAAATAATTCACTTTCGATTAATTCTTTTGGAAGTGCACCGCAATTGATCGGAATAAATGGATTATTCCTTCTGTTGCTATGATAATGAATCTGCCTTGCGACCAATTCTTTTCCAACTCCGCTTTCACCGGTAATCAAAACCGTATTCTCGCTTTGTACAAATAAAGCGATTAATTCTTTCACTTTTTGAATCTCTTTGCTTATCCCTACCAGAGCCTGATATGGTTTATTAATCTCATTTTGCAGTGACTCTGCCTGATATTTAAGCAATCTCTGCTGCAAAGATTTTTCAATGATAAATTTTAATTCCTTCAGGTTTGGTGTTTTTGAAATGTAATCAAAAGCACCCACTTTCAAGGCTTCGACTGCAGTTTCTATTGAACCATAGTCCGTCATGATAATCACGGGAACAGAATCATCTACAGATTTAATTTTTCTTAAAACGTCTATTCCTGAAACTCCGTCGGCAAGCATTAAATCAAGAAGAATAACATCAGGAGATTTGTCCTTCATCAGTTTGAATGCCTGCTGTTCATCATTTGCAAAAAAGCATGTATAATTATTTTTAAGCAAGAAAGAAAAATCACTTAAAAAATCTTTGTCGTCATCGATTAATAATAAAGTTGTGTTCATTTTTTGTAGCCCTTATTTAATTCAATTATAAATTTTGACCCGAAATTTAGTGTTGAATCTTTCACGTAGATTCTTCCGCCATATTTATCAAGTGATTTTCTTGCAAGAAAAAGTCCTTTTCCGGTACCATTAAACTGCGAATAACCAAACTCAAATATTTTTTCAAATTTATTCGGTTCAATTCCAATTCCTGTGTCTTCTATTTCAATCAGTATTTTAGGTGGTTTTCTGCTGATTAAAACATCTATCCGTTTCTCTTTTTGGCTGCTTAAGGATTTAATTGAATTTCGCAGAGAATTATCGAGAATATCAGCTAATTCAAAGTTTTTTATTAACACCAATGTGTCATCTTCAACATCTTTTAATTTTGTTAAAGTTATATTTTCATTATTAAGTATCGGCTTAAGTTCTTCTACAACACTTTGAATAACGGAAATAATATTTGATGAATGTTGAGAAAAAATATCAGTCTTTATTATGCTGATAAGTTGCTTGATTTTATTAAGGCTTTGTCCGATTGAACCTGACAACAAATAATCCGAAAGAATGCACTCTGTTTTGTTTTTGTTTAGTGATTCACAAATGTAATCAAGTCCGTTTTTCAGTTCAGCGGTAATTTCATTTAATGAATTTACTTTTTGAGTTAATCCGATAATCACTTCAATTGAAGGAGAAGTTAATTTTAAGAATGTTTCTTTTCTGTTTCCGATTTGATTTAATAAATCCGAATCGGATTTATCAATTGACGCAGCATTTTGAAAAAAAACTTGCAGACTGTTTAAGTTCCTTAATGCCCATTCACCATGTGTGAAGTTTATCAACTGAGAAAATAATTTATCTAAAAGTATTTCTTGATTTTCTTCAATCGGACTTCTATTCTTCATATACATAAAAATAAGATTTGGCAGAACTATACCAATTATCAACACTGATGGTGCCAGAAGAAACTTAATGAAATCATTTGATTCTTTAGTTAAAAATAAAATAAGCCAGAACAATGAAATGTTAATTAAACCCAATGAAAAGTATAACTTAAATTCCCATTTATATTTTAAGATTCCGTTTTTGATTCCAAAATAAATTGTAAATCCTGCAAGTAAAATGATTAATAAATATATCTGAAATTCGCGAAGAATAATTGTGCGTATGAATTTTCCGGGTAATAAATATAAAGTTTTGCTCAGCCCAGTCAACTCTTCAATAATCAAGGTATGCCCTGCTGCTGCATTCCTGATGACAATTTCTTTTCCGGTGTCAAACCTTACTTTAATATCATATTTTGTTTTGTTTGATAAACCGAAATGTGCTGTTAAATCATTAAAACTGTTTGTCCCGTAAATATCGCTCCCAATTTGTTTGTAAGCGACTAATTCATTTTTTCTATTTAGTTTGCCCGCAGGATAAATCCACACTTTGGCACCAATTGCCCGCGTGTTAGAAATAATTCCGCGTAAAAATAATTTTATATAATTTTTATCATCAAGATTATTTTTCCAAAGCAAGTTTCTACCTGATCTGTAGCCATAAATATCAAGATCACCATCATTGTCAATATCACCCAGAATTGTTCCGTCCACAAAGGGTAAACCAATTTTTAAAGAGTCAGAATAATCTGCAAAATATTTTCCTTCTTGATTCATCAGACAAATATTATTCCCTCCGGTTACCGTTCTGATATTGATTAAAATATCCGTAAAACCATCATTGTTCAAATCACCGACATTCAAAAATTCCGATATTTTTTGTGTGAGATGCATCTTATTTGAACAAGACAATTTTTTGTTGCTCACATTTTTAAAGTGACCGTTACTGAAATTTTCAAGAAGAACCAAAACTGAATCTTCCCTTGATACAAGCAAATCAAGTAAGCCATCATTGTTATAATCAAAAGCCAATGCACCTGATGAAGAATTATTATTAAAATCGGAAAAATTTTGCTTTGTCTTGTCAATCAATTTTCCTGCTTCGCTCAAAAGCAATTTGTTTTCCCTCCAGCGTTCAACTATAAAAATATCATCAACATCATCATTATTGAAATCCGCATAAACAGTTTGAGTGTTCCAGCTTTTAGTCAAACGTTTCAATGTTTTATCAGGTTTAAATTTATTTAAAAAAGATGAGTTTATGAACTGAAGAAGTTTGCCACGTTTTTTATATTTATCC
>PFVB01000015.1 GCA_002790395.1 Ignavibacteriales bacterium CG_4_9_14_3_um_filter_34_10
AGTCAATTTCAGTGATTGAGTTCAACATGAATAAATTATCAAAATTTGAAACCAGATTTTGTTCTTCAACCATTCTTATTATTGATGAAATTCTTGCATGGGCATACTGAAGATAGAAAACCGGATTTTCATCAGATTGCTTCTTTGCTAAATCCAAATCAAAATTTAAATGACTCGCCATGCTTCTCATATTAAAAAAGTATCTTACAGCATCGCTTGATGTTTGATCTATCAATTCATCTAGAGTGATAAAATTTGCTTTGCGAGTTGACATTTTAACAACTTCACCTTTTTCGAGAATCGTCACGAATTGGTGTATAAGCACTTTAATTTTTTTAATATCATACCCCATAGCTTTACACGCAGCAAGAACATCAGGATAAGTTGCATTATGATCAGACCCAAACAAATCGACAATTAAATCAAATCCTCTTTCAAATTTTGTAATATGATAAGCAATATCAGGAAGCCTATATGTTGGTTCCCCAGTTGACTTGATAATAACTTTGTCCTGTTCATTACCTATTTCAGAAAGTTTTAACCAGGTTGCATCATCTTTTTCATAGATAAGATTTTTTTCGGTAAATGAATTTATAAGTCGGTCAATTCTACCTTCAGAGTATAGTGAATGTTCGTTATAAAACTCATCCATCACAATGGATAACCGCGATAAAGTATTTTTTATATCACTGAAGATTACTCCTTCAGCTTTTTTCTTAAAAATAGCTTCGGCATCTTCATTTTGAAGTTTGTCTCCATATTCATTAATTAATTCTTGCGCAATGTCTTTTATATAATCACCTTGGTAGTAATCTTCAGGAAATTCAATATGATTTCCCAATAATTGAAAATATCTTAATCGCACACTATCACCAAGCACTCGCATTTGTCTTCCAGCATCATTAAAATAATATTCGCGACTTACATTATAGCCAATAAAATCAAGCATCCCTGCAATCGTATCACCAAGGACAGCATTTCTACCATGTCCGACAGTTAAAGGTCCTGTTGGATTTGCTGAAACAAATTCTACTTGAGCCTTTTTGCCTTTATATTTATTTGATCGTCCATACGTTCTTCCTTTCAGATGAATGTCATTAATGATTTTAGCAACATATATTTGTTGAAAATAAAAATTCAAAAACCCATTCCCTGCAATTTCAATTTTATCAAGAACAGCTTTATCAATTTCAATATTGTCTATTATTTCCTGAGCAATAATTCGTGGATTTTTTTTGATTTTTTTTGCAAGCCTCATAGCAATATTTGTAGATAAATCTCCATGCTCTCCTGTCTTTGAGAAATTAAAAATCACTTCTTCGTTTTTTAAATAATCTAATTTATCTGAAAGATTTGAAAATAAATTTCTTAAATAGTTTTTCAATTTTACCTCAATGAATTAATTTTCTGCAAAAGTTGTGGTTTCCGCATCACCCCACAATTTATCCAGATTATAATATTCTCTAGCTGATTTATGGAAGACATGAACCACAACATCAAAGTAATCTAAAATTACCCAATTCAATGATTCGAAACCTTCCTTATGAAAACATTTAATTCCGATTTCACTTAAATTATCTTCAATTTCATCAGAGATAGCTTTCACCTGAATATCAGAATCTGCAGAACAGAGCAAGAAATAATCTGATATGGAAGAAATACTTTTAACGTTTAATAACTTAATATTATAACCTTTTTTACTTAATACAAGATCTACGATACTTATTGCAAATTCTTTTGAATCCATCTTACCTCACGGGTTTAAGTTGATTAAAATCTTGCCCAATAATAACACTGACATCAAGGAAGTATTCTTTATTAATTTGTGACATTGTTTTTTTTACGCCAAGAAGTTTAGCCACATGCTCAGCATTAGCTTTATTCCCAGTTCTATCAATTACAATTGTTTTGGGAACATTATAATCAGAATAATTTGATGAACTTACAACATCACATTTGTTCTCACGCAAATAATCTGTAAATCTTTCTGCAATTCCTCCCACACCACAACCATTCAGAACTTCAACTTGAATAACCTCTGAGACTGTACCAGTAGTTTCAATTTCACCGGAATATATTTTATTTGCGTTAATCTTATCATATAACGAATAAGACATTAAAATAATAAGGCAAACAAGGACAAAAATTAAAATATTAAATACAGTGCCTTTTATATCAAAATCAGTTTTGCTTTTCGCACTATTTTTTTCCCTATTCTCGTTGAATTTACTCAAATTACTCCTCAACCTTCATTAAAAAAAAACCGAGAAATGCTCTCGGTCAAAGATACAATTAATATCACAGAAATAAATTAATATCCGAAACCTCTTCCATAATCCATAAATCCCATTCCATAATTTGAAAAAGGATAATTATAATATGGAAGAGTCTTGTACTGCAAAGTAATAAAAAAATTTTCTGAGGGCTGATAATTAAATTGTGCCCGGCTTAAATATATCCCATTTATTTCTTTTGATAAATTATTTCCTAAAGTACTATAAGGCGAATTTACAAGGCTAATATCAGCTTCCACATTCATTTTATCTGAAATTTTATAAGACATATTATTTGTATATACACCCATCGCAATCCCTTGTCCTGAAAATGATGTATATGACATTGAAACTGAATGCTTCATAGTAAAATTATCAGGATTAATAAATCCGGAGAAAAAGGACGATGGATTATAATTTGTTATTCCCGAAAGGATGTTTATTTTCTTGTCGCTTTCGCTTTTAAATTGAGCGGAAATTAAACAAGGGACCAATAAAACGAATAAAAATATTTTTTTCATAAACTTTCACTTTTACGTTTTTTTACAATTCAAAAATACAACAGTTTCAATCAAAAATAAATTTTCTTTTACACTTCAAAAATCATTTCTATTTCCACAGGAGAATTTAGAGGTAATTCAGCAACACCAACAGCACTTCGAGAATGCTTGCCTAAATCTCCGAAAATCTTCACCATTAGATCACTAGCTCCATTTGCAATTTTCGGTTGTGCATTAAATCCAGATGCACTTGCAACAAAAACTGTCACTTTGATAACCTGCTTGATTTGATCAATGCTATTAATCAATGTTTTCGCAGCACTAAGACAATTGATAGCGCAAATTTCGGCTGCTTTCATCGCAGCTTCTTCGGAAATCTCAGCTCCAACTATTCCTATGTATTGAAGTTTTCCATCTTTCAATGGTAATTGACCGGACGTAAAAATTAAATTCCCAGATCGGACTGCCGGAATATAAGAAGCCAATGGTTTTGGAGCTTCTGGGATGTTTATTCCTAATTCAGTAAGTTTTTGTTCGAACACTTTATCCTCTCTTTTTTATAAGAAAAATATTTATTCAACTATAATAAAATACTCTATAATACTTTATCTTTACAAAAATAATTTTGAGGTTAAATGTCGTCTGACAAATTTTCTGAATTACTCCAAATAATGAAAAGACTGCGTAAAGAATGTCCTTGGGACCGCGAACAAACACACGAATCTATTAAATCTGCAACTCTTGAAGAATCTTATGAAGTTTTGGATTCGATAGACAATAAAGATTACAGTGAATTAAAAAGTGAGCTTGGCGACTTACTTCTCCATATCGTTTTTCATTCTGTAATCGCAGAAGAAAACAATGAATTTAATATCGATCAAGTAATTGAAACAATAATAAATAAATTAATCAGAAGACATCCACATATATTCGGAGACGTAAAAGTCACCTCTACTGCAGATATTACTAGAAATTGGGAATCAATAAAACTTTCAGAAGGACGCACCTCTGTTCTTGATGGAGTTCCCAAAAATTTCCCTGAGTTGCATAAAGCGTTTCGAATACAGGAAAAAGTTTCAAAAGTCGGATTTGATTGGAAAAATAAAAATCAAGTTTGGGAAAAAGTTTTAGAAGAAATTGCAGAATTAAAAGATGCGGAAAAACAAAATAACGCTGAGGAAATTGAAAATGAATTGGGCGATTTGTTTTTTTCGTTGGTGAATTATTCGAGATTTTTAAATATAAATCCTGAAAATGCACTTCGAAGAACCAACCAAAAATTTATTAAGCGTTTTCAATATATTGAAGCTGAATTAAAGAAAATTGGTAAGAGTGTAACTGATTCTAATCTTGAAGAAATGGATAAATATTGGAATGAGAGCAAAAAAATAATTTAGTGTGAACCATTCCCATTTTTAAATTCATCATAAGCATTAATGATATCTCTAACAAGTCGATGGCGCACAACATCATTCTTATTGAAGTAAATAAAATCAATGCCATCAACACCATTGAGAATTTCCTGAACTTGAACTAAACCGCTCATGGATTTATTTGGCAGGTCAATTTGTGTTATATCCCCTGTAATAATCGCTTTCGAATTTGGGCCAAGTCTTGTCAAAAACATTTTCATTTGCATAGTTGTCGCATTCTGAGCTTCATCTAAAATAACATAGGCGTTATTTAATGTTCTACCGCGCATGTAAGCTAAAGGGACAATCTCAATTATTCCTTTTTCTATAAAATTTTTCAATTGATCGGAAGGAAGCATATCTTGTAATGCATCATAAAGCGGTTTCAAATAAGGATCAATTTTCTCCTTAAAATCACCTGGCAAAAAGCCAAGACTTTCTCCAGCCTCAACTGCAGGTCGGGCTAAAATAATTCTTTGCACAATTCCTTTTTTCATTGCAGCAACAGCAAAGGCTACTGCAAGATAAGTTTTACCGGTACCAGCAGGGCCTATTGCAAAACAAATATCATTAGTTCTTACACTTTGATAATATTTAATCTGGGTTGGAGTTTTTGCTTTTATTGGCTCTTGTCGAGTGTATAATATAATATTATCAAACTCAGATTCACCGATTATTTCACGTCCTTGCAAGGTAAGATCAATTATCGTTTCAACATCGCTTATACTTAGTTTTCCGGAAGTGTTCAGTACAAATTGCATTTCTTTCAAAATTTTTTCGGCGGTCGATATTTCTTCTTTACTACCTCGGATGAGCGCAGAATTTCCCCTTATAAAAATATTAGCTGCTAATCTTGATTCAAGAGGTTTCAGGTTGGCATCATTAGACCCTGTGAATGTGGCTAAATCAACACTTTCTAAATCTATTCTTTTTTCTTCCATTAATAAAAATTGCCTCTTCTGTATAATTAAACAGAAGAGGCTGTATATAAAAAATCAATCAAAAAAAATTACTTGGTTGGTTGAGCTGTTTGTGTAGGTGGAGCAGGTTTATAATTTTTTCTTGCCTTTTCGTATTTAGCTTTTTCTTCTTCAGTCAAATTAGGAATTTTAAACTCCTGTTTTGGATAAATCAAATCGGGATTTTTAATAGAATCACGATTAGCATTATAAATTACAGGCCAAGCAAAACCATTTCCATAATGATCTTTTTTGCGTGCAATTCCCCAAAGATGATCACCCTTTACAACAGTGTACATAACTTCTTGCGGTGCTTCAACCCACGAATCCATGGCTCTTTGTAATTGACTATGAACTTTATCAAAAAATTCCGGCAAAGCACTGTTATTATTCTGTTTAAGAGCTTCTAATTGTGCGAGTAAATCCTGCTTCGAACCACTTCTGTTATTAATCATAGAGTTCAAGTCACTAACTTGTTTTCTATAATCAGCAACATCACTTTCTGAAATTTGAGCAGGTGATGAAGTTTCTTCTTTAGACATTGCATAAAGTTCTTTCATACAATCTTCATAAGAAGCCATGTTTGTTTTCTTTGTTTTTAAATTATTTACATCCTTTTGTAAACTACTGATATCCTTCGTCAATTGAGCTTTTTTTGTATTAAGAGTATTTATCTCCATCTGCCACTCTTCTTCAGTCATCTCTTTATCTTGTGCAGAAACAGAAACAAGTCCTAAAACAGAAAATGCAATCAACAGAACAAGAAACTTTGAAATTTTCATTTTATTCCTCCGAAAATAAATTATTTACCAATTTTTTCTAAATTAGCCTTTTTCTCAGCTTTTTCTTTATTGCATTGATCAAGTTTAGCTTGTTGCTCTGCAATTTCTCTTTCCAACTTTGTTTTCTCACTTTTTAGTGAATTAGATTGCTTCTCTAAAGATTTCACTTCTGATCGCAAAGATTCTAATTCAGCAAGTTGTGCCTCATTGACACCACCGCAGCCCACAGTAAAAATTGAAACTGCTAGAACAAAGACTGAGCCATTAATCAGCCATTTGATTTTACTCATTTTTTCCTCCAGTTTTGAAATAGATTAGAATTACATTAATATAAATATAATAAAAATATACAAATCAAGTCAAAATTAAATTAGTTTTTTTTCTATAAAACTAAAATAATCATTCCCCGCAACAATAATATGATCGAAAACATTTACGTCGATTATTTTACCGGCTTCAACTAATTTACGTGTAATATTTTTATCCTCATTACTCGGTTCAATATTGCCGCTCGGATGATTATGAATTAAAATAATGTTGGCTGAATTATGCTCAAACGCAGTTTTGAATACTTCCCTTGCGTGAATTAATGAGCTGTTAAGAATTCCTGTAGAAATTATTTCATATTTAATAATTCTATTTGATGAATTTAAACAGACAACAATAAAATTTTCTCTTATTTCATCCCGCAATAGTGGAATGAAAATATCTGCAACATCTTTCGGCGAAACAATTTTGGTTTTTGAAAACCATTTATTTCCCGATTCAATTCTTCTGGAAATTTCAAAAGCAGCAAGCAAAGTGGCAGCTTTGTTTTTCCCGATACCTCTGATTTTTGCAATTGAACTAATATTCTGGTTCGCCAATAAACCAATATTTCCAAATTTTTTTAATAGATTAATTGACACCTGAATTACTGATTCACCTTTTGCACCGGTTCTCAGTAAAATTGCCAAAAGCTCAGAATCAGAAAGAGCTTGAACTCCCCGTAGAAACATTTTCTCACGGGGTCTATCATCAAGGGGAAGATCTTTAACTTTCACTTTTAATCATTCCCACTCAATTGTTGCCGGCGGCTTCGAAGTAATATCATAAACAACTCTATTAATTCCCTTTACTTTACTAGTTATCAAACTTGATACTTCCTCTAAAAAAGTATTATCAAACTTATACCAATCGGCTGTCATTCCATCACCGGAGGTCACTGCCCGTAAAGAAAGAACGTTTTCATAAGTTCTTGAGTCTCCCATTACACCAACGGTTTGAATAGGAAGGAGTACGGCAAATGCTTGCCATATTTCATTATAAATGTTTTTTGAAATCAATTCATCAATAAAAATCTTATCGGCTTCTCTAAGAATTTCAAGCCTTTCTTTTGTAATTGATCCTAAAATTCTAACTGCTAAACCGGGACCGGGGAATGGATGCCTGTCTAAAAATTCGCTGATAATTCCAAGCTTTTTTCCAATTTGCCTCACTTCATCTTTGAATAATTCTCTAAACGGTTCAATTAATTTCAAATCCATTTTTTCCGGCAATCCGCCAACATTGTGATGAGTTTTTATTGTAACTGATTTCCCCTTAACGGATTTCGACTCGATAACATCGGGGTATAATGTACCTTGGACTAAATATTTGGCATCGTTAATAGAATTTGCTTTTTCTTCAAAAACTTCTATAAAAGTTTTTCCGATAATTTTTCTCTTCTCTTCAGGATCAACTACATCCTTCAACCGGCTGAGAAATAATTCAGAGGCATCAACATGAATTACTTTGAGATCCAATTTCTCTTTAAATAATTTAACAACTTCAGCACTTTCATCTTTCCGCATCAATCCCGAATCAATATGTATGCAAGTTAGTTTATCACCAATCGCCTGTTTTACCAATACAGCTGCAACGGTTGAATCCACACCGCCGGATAAAGCACAAATAACTGATTTATCGCCAACTTTCATTTTAATTTCGTCAACTTTTGCTTCAATGAAATTTTCCGGCGTCCAATCTCCTTTACAACCACAAATATTAAAAATAAAATTGGATAATATTTTTGTACCTTCTATTGTATGCATAACTTCAGGATGAAATTGCACTCCAAAAATTTTTCTGTCAATATTTTCAATTGAGCAGACCGGCGAGTTACTTGTTTTTGAAGTTACTTTGAAATTGGAAGGCAAACTTGTCACATAATCACCATGACTCATCCAAGCGGTAGAATTATTGTTAACTCCGGAAAAAAGATTTTTATTATCAATAATCTCCAATATCGCTTTCCCATATTCACGATTATTTGAAGGCTGAACTTCACCATTAAAAAGTTTACAGATTAATTGCAATCCATAGCAAATTCCAAGAACAGGAATATTTAATCCAAAAATTTCTTTATCAACAGTAATTGCGCCATCATCATAAACACTCATAGGACCGCCTGAAAGAATAATTCCTGCAGGATTAATATCGCGGATTTTATCTATTGAAATATCATGTGGAAAAATTTCAGAAAAGACATTCTTCTCTCTGATTCGACGGGCAATGAGCTGAGTATACTGTGAGCCAAAATCAAGTATAATTATTTTTTCATTTTTTATCATCATAATGCCACAGAGGAACGGACGTGAATTTGTTATAAAATTCCCCCATGATTTCTATTCGATCATGGGGAATGAATTGTTTTTAAGAAATCAATTTTGAATAATCTTCATCACTTAATAATTCATTAACCTGAGCAGAGTTTGCGATTTCAATTTTCAAAATCCAACCATCACCATATGCATCAGAGTTAATTAATTGAGGTTCGTCTTGTAATTTTGGATTAATTTCTAACACTTTTCCATCACAAGGAGCAAAAAGTTCGCTGACTGTTTTTACGGCTTCTATAGTACCAAATGAATTTCCTGCCGAGATTTCATTCACATCAGCAGCGATATCAACGAATACGATATCGCCCAACTCACTTTGAGCAAAATCAGTAATCCCAACAAATCCGGTATTACCTTCAACTTTTAACCATTCATGATCTTTTGTGTACTTTAAATTATTTGGAACGTTCATTTTAACCTCGTTAAGTTATGAAAATAATTTTTCAATTGAATTTGTGTCATAATCCCCACTAAGGAAATATTTATTTTGTAAAACTTTTTTATGGAAAGGAATTGTTGTTTTAATCCCTTCGATTCTAATTTCTTCGAAGGCACGCCGTGCACGCCTAATCGCATGTTCACGATCTGTTCCCCAAATAATCATTTTTGCAATCAAGGAATCATAATGAGGAGAAATTGTGTAATCATTATAAACATGAGAATCAATTCGAACTCCAAAACCTCCTGGGAAATGCAAATAGCTAATCTTCCCTGGAGAAGGACGGAATCCATTTTCAGCATCTTCGGCATTAATTCTAAATTCAATGCTGTGCCCATTAATTCCTTTCGGTAAATTCTCTATTTTTTCCCCACCGGCAACCAAAATTTGTTGTTTTATTAAATCAATATTATTTACAGTTTCTGTTACAGGATGTTCAACTTGAATTCTTGTGTTCATCTCGATGAAATAAAAGTTGAGATGTTTATCTACGAGAAATTCTATCGTCCCGGCACCTTCATAATTAACTGATTTTGCGCCCAACACAGCCGCCTCAGACATTTTTTGACGAAGTTCCGGTGTTATTATCGGGGAAGGTGATTCTTCAATTAATTTCTGATGACGTCTTTGAACAGTGCAATCTCTTTCTCCATAGGAATAAACATTTCCAAACTGATCGCCAACCAATTGAATTTCAACATGCCTCGGGCTTTCTAAAAATTTTTCCAAATAAAGCGATGAATTGCCAAAAGCTGCACCAGCTTCTGTACTTGCCATTTGAAATGCATTTCCCAGCTCATCTTCATTCCAAACAACCCGCATGCCTTTTCCGCCGCCACCCGCAGTTGCTTTTAAAATTACAGGATAAGTGATTTGCAATGCAATCGATTTTGCTTCAGCAATTGTTGTAACGATGCTTTCTGAACCGGGAACAACAGGAACCCCAACCTTTCTCATTGTCTCCTTTGCGAAAGCTTTATCACCCATTTTTCGTATCATTTCGGGAGATGGTCCGATAAATTTAATTTTATGCTCTTCACAAATTTCTGAAAATTCAGCATTCTCAGCCAAAAATCCATAGCCGGGATGAATTGCTTCAGCACCGGTGATTTGTGCGGCTGACATGATACTTGGAATTTTCAAATAGCTAAGTTTGCTATTAGCTGGACCTATGCAAACTGCTTCATCTGCAAAATAAACATGCAGTGAATCTTTATCAGCCTCAGAATAAACCGCAACAGTTTTGATACCTATTTCTTTGCAAGTTCTGATTATTCGTAAGGCTATTTCACCTCTATTTGCAATTAGAATTTTTTTAAACAAGAAATCCTCTTAAGTTTTCGGATTATGACTTTCGAATAAGAAACAATGGTTGATTGTATTCAACAGGGGTAGCATTTTCGACAAGAATTTTTTCAATCACTCCATTATACTCTGATTCAATTTCATTCATTAATTTCATAGCTTCTACAATGCAAAGCACAGTTCCCTGAGAAATCGAATCACCAACTCTGACATATGGATCTGCATCAGGAGCCGGTGCCGCATAGAAAGTCCCAACAATCGGAGATTTAACTTCCACAAGATTTGCATCTTGTTTTTTGTCACTGGCAACTTCAACAGTAAGTGCCGGAGCAGAGAAACTTTGAGATGAAGTTGAAACAGGTGAAGCTTGTTGGGGTGAAGAAAATGTTTGAACAAAACTATTGTTTGTGTTCTTCGAGATTTTTACTTTGAGGTCACCCTCTTGCACAGAGAATTCAGTAATCTCACTTTTTTCAACCATTTTAATCAGTTGTTTTAATAAATTAATGTCCATTGTACTCTTCAATTTAGTTTTTAACTCTTTCTACGTATTCACCGGTGCGGGTATCAATTTTTAACAATTCACCTTCATTAACAAACAAAGGAACATTCACCACACAACCGGTTTCAAGCGTTGCTGCTTTCATAACGTTTGTTGCCGTATCGCCACGGAATCCGGGTTCGGTACTAATTACTTTTAAATTAACAAACACAGGAATATCAACCGAAATAATTTGCTCGGTATCATCAACAAGAAGTTCAACCTCTTCACTCTCTTTTAAGAATTTTGCGCTTTCACCAAACAACTCAATTTGAACATTAATCTGTTCATAAGTTTCATTATCCATCAGTACGAATGAATCGGAATCTCTATAAAGATATTGGTATTTTCTTCTTTCCACACGCACAGGTTCAATTCCTTCACCCGATCTGAAAGTATTATCCAGAACTCTGCCGTTCTTTAAATTTTTCAATTTAGTTCTGACGAAAGCTCCGCCTTTTCCGGGCTTGACGTGTTGAAACTCAATCACCGAGTACAAGTCATTTTTAAATTTTATAATTAATCCATTTCTTAAATCTGAAGTATCTGCCATAAAATAATCGCCTTCTTTTTTATTCTTCTTTTGGTAAAAAAAATAAATATCTGTCTAATTCACGAAATGCCTGTGAAGTTTTATACTTTTCCTTGATCAAATCAAAAGAAGCTTTAGCATCATCAAATTGTTTAATTTTGATAAAATTACTTCCGGCTTTTAATAAATAATCAGGATTCTGAGAATTAAACTCACTCACCTTATAAGCTTTTTCATAGCTTGCCGCTGCGTCTGCAAAATTATTTTTGGCTTCAAAGCATGCTGCCATTCCAGCTAAAGCTGCTGCAACTAATATTTTATTAGAGCCCGAATAATTATCATAACTTTCTTTTGCTTCGTCAAACTTCCCAAGCAAGTAATATGAATTTGCCAAATAAACTCTTGCTAATTCTCCATTTTCAGTTCCACTGTAGGAATCAACAATTTTTTTCAATCCAAGAATGTTTGTACCGCTTCTACCATCAATGGCTTCTTGAAATGAGCCGCCATCATAAAGCGGCATAACACGATTTAGCTCAATTGATGCTAAAGAATTGTCTTCATTATTTTTATTTGTGTACCATAAAATGGCAACAACCAAAAACGCAATTACACCTAATCCAATCAATATTTTCGACTGATTTTCCTGATAGAAAGACTTTGCTTCATAGAAAGAAGTAACTAGTTTATCTTCTTTGATTTGTTTTTTTGAAATTTTTTTCCTTTTTGTAAACACAACATCTCCAATTTTTTCTGCAAAATGATTTTAAAACGGTAGGTGAAAATAATAAAAATTAAACTCCAATTCTAATAGGGTTAGAATAAATCCATGGATAATTATCCAAAAGGACTTCAACCCTATAATTTCCTTTTGAGTTTATAATAAATTCAGCTTCGGTATTTTCTATTTCATCAATAGATTCCCCGTTCCTGATTAATATAATTTTAGCTGATAAATTTGGTAAAATGACTTTTAAACGTACTTTTCGTGGTTTAGCAATAGTATCGCCCATATGAAATATTCCTTCAGAATTTTGGGCAAAGAATCTAAAACCTTTTGCATCAGCACGATAATTATTTGATACGAAAGACCTTCCATGAGCCAGAGCAGAATAAACAATTTTCTTCTCCTCTTCAATTGAATGGGATTTTTTTCCTTTTTTAGCTTCCAATTTCTTTTCTGTTAATATATGGGTGCGAACGGATTTGAATAATACTTTATAAGGGAAAACTTCCACTTCAAAAAAACCAAGTAAATTAACTTTATGAGCATGCGCATCAATTCCGCCTATTCCGACAACTTTTCGTTTCTGATTTAAATTGTCCCATAATTTTATAACATCAGGATTAGGCCCGGCGACGGATTTTAATGGGTGCATAAAATAATTATATTTATTCTCTTCAGTCAGTCCTTCCATCCATTCCGACATATGATTCCAAATTTCAATTCCGTCAAAATCTTCAGACGTCCATTCATTCCACGGATATGGCGGATGCTCTTTCATTGAAGACCGCTTTTCCATAGGATGTGCAATAAAACCAACCCCGCCAGAATCTTTTACATATTTAACATATTCTTTTGCAGGTAGTCTTGTGGAGGGATTTTTATCGATTCCAAATGCAAGATAATGATTTTGATTAAACTTGTCATTTATTTCGCAACCAATCATTAAAAGTGTATTCCCATACCAGCCTTCAAATCCGTTATCTTTTCCGCGAAGAGTATTATGATCGCTTAACAAACAAAAATCCAGGCCAACTTCATTTGCAAAGTTTGCTATTTCATCACACTTGCCTGTTCCATCTGAAAAAGATGAGTGAACGTGAACGACACCTACATATTCAAACATACTCGGTTGCTATATCTCAAACAGAGTTGTGTATTGCGTTGATTGCTGCTTAATCATATCAGAAAGTTTATTCATAAGTAAATCAACTCTTTCATTTGGATCATCATCAAAATCTTCATACGACTGCTTGTTCACAAATGTATAGACTTCTTCAAAATTATTAGCTTTTCCTTTAACTTCGAATACGGAGTAACTCTCAAGACCATCGGCTTTAATCAATGATTTCAGCTCTCGAATGACATCAAAGTATTCGTTTCTTTTTTCCGGAAGTATTTCATATTTAATAGTAAAAAGTACTTTTTCCATTATTTCCTCATTTATTTTATAAAATTATTTCGCCTGAAAAAACCATTTCTGCCGGACCAGTTAATGAAACATTCGATACTCCATCATGATCTTTATTAAAGTCGACAGTTAATATATCGCCTCCAAATGTTTTTAATTCAATCGGCGCAACTAAATTGTAATTCATTGAAGCTATAATTGCAGAAGCGACTGAACCCGTTCCGCACGCATAAGTTTCGTTTTCCACTCCTCTTTCAAAGGTTCTGATATGAAGAAGTTCTTTATCCAAAGCAATGAAATTAACATTAACTCCATCGGGTTTAAAATCTTTGTGATATCTTATTTCATTTCCAAGTTCGACAATAGGAAATCCACTCAAGTTGTCAAAATTTGATTTCAGGTCTTTCGGATTTTTTAAGACATCATTAATCAAGACTACAACGTGAGGCGAGCCTGTATCCGCAAATGAAGCATTTATAATTTGATTCATTACTTTGAGCTTGAAATTCCTCTTAATTTTGGTTGGATTGTTGAAATAAAATTTAATCAAATTATCAGATATTATTTCACCTTTGAATTTTTCATGATTACACTCAAAGTGAGTATTTTTTTTAATTTTCCCACTCAAAGATGCATATTTAATCGCGCAACGAGCACCATTTCCACAAAGTGAACCCAATGTTCCGTCTGAATTATAATACCGCATACTAAAATCAAACCCGTCTAGTTTATCAACCAGCAAAATTCCATCTGCACCAATACCTCTTCTTCTGTCGCAAATTTTTTGGATTTGTGATTCACTTAGAACTAAACCCGGAAATTCCTCTTTATCAATCAAGATAAAGTCATTTCCCGCACCACTGAATTTTTTGAATGTAACATTTCTCATAAACATTCGAAATTTAATTTAATATTAACTCTTTATCAATAAAATTGAACTTTTTTGCCTGAATTAATAAATTTATTTCATTTTCACGCAATGGTTTTTTATATTTCTATTATGAGAAAGTTCGTAATTATATTTTTTCTTTTTGTATCACAAATGTGGTCGCAAAAGTTTGAGTTAAATTTCCAAAAGAAACTCTTCGATAATGCAGTTTGCTTTTCAATCAATCAAATAGGCTCGATTTACGTTGTGGACGGATTTCGCAATGAAATATATCTTGCCGATTCATCATTTGAAATTAAAGAAAGTTACGGTGGATCTGGCTCGGATGAATTAAGTTTTGATTCACCGGTTGATATTTTTGCTACATCTTTAACTGTATTTGTAACCGACAGAAATAATAATCGCATACAAGTATTCGACAGAAAGTTGAATTTTATCTACACTTTTGATCCGAAAAGTTCGAATCATATTTTTGATGAAATATTATACCCAGCCGGTTGTGTAATATCGACAGCGGGAGATTATTTCATTCTTGATAATGAAAATAACAGGGTACTTAAATTTGATTCAAATGGTAAGTTTATCCTTCAGTTTGGAAATTATGAATCGGGAGCTTATCAATTGACCAACCCGAAGAAAATGTTGACAGATGGATTTAATTATATTTTTATTCTTGAGTTAAACCGTTTGATTATTTTCGATTTGTTTGGAAATGGGGTGATTCAAATACCAATTGACATTGATATAATTTCAGCAAGTTTGTCTGAGAATTATTTAATTCTAAATAGTGAATATGAAATTTTAATTTTTAGCATCAATGATTTTAGACATCCTGTCGGAATATTTAACCTTGAAAAAGATTTTTCAATAAATGACATCCGGCAGGCAGCAATTGTTAAAAATAAGCTTATCGTACTAACTAAAGAGCGGTTAATAAAATTCAATCTCAGCAATTGAAGTGTCATATAAATCCATACAACTTCTGATTTTATTTTTACTTCTTATTTTGAACATTGGAAACTTTATTCTGTTTTTTATTCAGTTTGATAACCGGCTGGCGTACTTGATTCTCCCGATTGATAAATCTTTCTCTTTAATTTGTCATCAGCAAAGTTCGAAACTTTTCAATTATTTTACGTTCCACACTTTATTGTGTTCCCGATGCACAGGCATTTATCTTGGCGGAATTACAGCACTGATTTCTATCTTGATTGGGATCAAACTTAAAATCTCAAAATTGGAATTATTTTATACATCAATTTTTTTAATGCTTTCAGATATAATATTTTATACGAGTGGGATTTATAATTATTCGCAATGGATTGCATTGATCACTGGATTTCTATTTGGCATTGCTGCATTGAATCTATTGATGATTTCCTTGCAAAACTTAATTAAAGAAATTAATTCGGAGAACTTTTGAAAAAATACATTTCATCATTCGTAGGCGGGTTTGGAGCCGGGGTTCTTCAAATAGTTCCCGTTGCGAAAAATTTAGCATGTTGCCTTATCGTACCTATTGCAAGTTATATTGCTATTCAACTTGAAAGACGAGCGTCTAAGGACAACAATAAGATTCCCCTAAAAAAAGGAATAATGATTGGATTGATAACGGGATTATATGCAGCACTGTTTGGGAGTTTATTTGAGTTGCTTATAACTTTCATTACTCATAATAATGATTTCATTTTTGCAATGTCAGGACTTCAGAAAGTTATTAAAGATTTTCCGCTGGACGAAAAAATTAAAGCAGAAATCTTTTCAATGATATCTAAAGTAGCAAGTGACATTCAAAGGCAGGGTTTCTCTGTGCTTTATTCTTTCTCAATTATTGTGAATAATTTTATCATCAATCCACTGTTCGGCTTGATAGGCGGATTGATTTCAGTACAAATTATTAATTCTAAAATTTCAAAAGACACTACCGAGTTCTGATATGATTATAGGATTTATTTTCAGCTTGCATTTAATTTTCATCATCTACGTTTTCATTCTGAAGTTAAAGAAAGAATCTTTAAGTGCTGGATTTATCAGCTCTGCATTTATCATAATTCTTTTTGCAGTCGGATGGTCGCTTGCCTCGTTATTTGCCAATAGCTTTCTGCCTGATAGTTTCTATGAATTTGCAAGAAAGATTTTTAAACCTGCAATTGATGCGGTGGCAGGAATCTCTTCAGCTCTTCTGAATAAGCCAATTATTAATCCGGATGAATCTTGGAAGGAAATCAATGGAGACTCATTCGGCTTGTTTTTGTTATCAATTGCCGAAAATTTTTTTTACAAAAGTTATTATAAAGATTTGTGGACGACTACTCCAGCCGAAAAGGGAAAATAATTATAGCTACTTGTTCAATATTTTTTTGGTTTTTGGCTAATGGTTCAAATCGCCATTGACGAAGTGATTTAATTGCAGCTTCTTCCAACCGCGTATCAGCTTTAATCAATGGGACGACACTCCCAACTGTTCCATCGGATAAAATTGTAAACCTTAATTTAACGTCGATTTCTTTGAATACACCTTCAGGGAATTTCGGAAGGCTGTAATTGTATATTTTTCTGATTCCCTGCCCGCCAAAATCAATATCAAGACCAAATTTCCCTGCGCCTTCGCCATAAAATTCTCTGCCTTTATCAGCATTCTTGCTTTTTTCAGAAAGAGATTTTATAGATTCATCGAACCTGTTTTTGTTATCAGAATTTTGGGGAAGTATGTTTTCATCTTCTTGATTCACTGCTTTTGGCAGTTCAACATTTTCTTCCGCATTTAATTCGCTTTTTGCTTCTTGTTTTTTTTCGCTTTCATTCTGTTTCCCGGATGAACTCAAATTTCCCATTCCGCCAAAACCGATTGTTACATATTCAGGCTCAATGTGACTGACAGAGAAATTGATCAAAAGCAATGACAGCGTGATACCGACGTGGATGATAATCGAAAGTAAAAAGGATTTATTTTGAATTCTATCTTGTTCCATCAAAAAGATTCTTTTTCCGTTTCAATAGTAAATTTATTTATTCCGATTCCTTTTGCCGCATCAATTACTTTAATTATAATATCGAGTTTGGCATCTTTATCCGAATGAATCACGAGATTTGATTCTTTGGAATCTGAAACAACCTGACTGATTTTCCCCGCTAATTCATCAAGCGATATTTCCTTATTACCAAAAAATATTCTTTCATTCTTTGAAATGCTTATAACTAACTTTGCAGGTGCAAGTTGTTCATTATTTTTTGCACCCGGAAGTTTTACCTTCACTCCTGTTTGAATAACAAATTGTGATGTTAGCAGAAAGAAAATCAGCAGTAACATTACAATATCTGTCAATGAAGAAAAACTAAAAATGCTCAACGGTTTATTTGATGTCTCAAATTTCATATTCAACCTTAATTTTCATCATCTAAAAATTCAAATTTTGCAGATGATTCTTCCAATACATCCAAAACATCATTTGATACCACCTCCATTTCTGAAACAAGTTTTGTAATTGCAGCCAACAAATAATTGTAAGCTGTCAGTGCAATAATCCCTACGCCAAGTCCAAATGCTGTGGTTATTAAAGCTTCCCAAATACCTCCTGCCAAATCACTTGGATTAGCTGAGCCTTGCATATCTTCAATTTTCATAAAAGCCGATATCATTCCAGTAACTGTTCCAAGAAAACCCAATAATGGAGCCACACCGGCAATAGTAGCAAGTGTAGATAAGCCTTTCTCAAGTTTGCTGATTTCAAGTTTACCAGCGGATTCAATAGCTTCCTTCACTCTTTCATGACCATGATGATATTTTTTCAAACCTTTCCGAATAATATTTGCAGCATTAGATTTATCCTGAAGGCAAAATTGAATTGCTCCAGCTAAATCCTTACGTTTTAGAAAAGCTCTTATTTTTACCATGAATGAAGGAATATTCAGTTTCGATTTACGAATTAAAAAATATCTGTCGATAATAATTGCAACAGCAATGATTGATGATAAAAAGATTGGAATCATCAGCCATCCACCTTTTGTCAGCATTGAAAACAAATTCATTCTTATTCCTTTAATTGATTGTTTATTAAAAATTTTTCTGCTTCGGCAGAAGAACTGAAATCTCCGATTCTAACGCGACTCCATGTGCTCCCTTTTGCAGGGACATATATTTCATAAATAAATGCATCAAATCCTTTTGATCTTAATTTTTTCACTTCGTTTTCAGCAATACTTTTATTAAGCCAGGATGAAACTTGAACTGTATAAATTTTACCGTCAAAAAATATCTGGTTTGAAATTTTAATATCTTTTAAAGGTGCACGATACAAATTTTTCTCCTGAAAAGGTTTTTCCTCAATAATTGCAGGGGATTTTTGATTTATTAAATCACTTGTCGTTTTTACTGAATCAATAATTACATCAGGCTTTTCAACTTTACTGATTTCTTTTTTTGCAATTGCCTTTTTCTGATTTTCAGGTTTGAAATTAAAGTATTCAGGAACAAATAAATACAATGATGCAGCTAAAACAATTATAAAAACAATGGCAAACCAAAAAATAACTGATTTATAAAATGCGAGTTTTGAAATTGCAGTTTTTTGTCCGTTAACGTTTTCTGCAACCGATTTAACTTGTTTATCAATGGGATCATCTGATTCTTCATCATTTACTATTTCTTCGATAAGGTTTTCTGCATCAGGTTTTGTGAGCATATCCTCAAGTTTATCGAACATTGTTTTTCGCTTTGGATCTTCTTCAGATTTTTCAGTTGCATGAACTTCTAATTCGACATTTTTATCTTCACCAATAATATCAATCATTTCTTCTGCTTGCACTTCACTTGATAAATTTTCAGGTTCCGGTTGCTCTTTAATTTCCGGTTCCTCGACAAAAACTTTTTCAAGTTCTTCATCCGAAAAAAGTTTCTCTATACTTTCATTTGTTATCTCTATCTCTTCAATCTTTTCTTCAAGCGGTTTTTCTTTTTCTTCATTTAGTAAGCCGATATTGGCTCCTTCATTCAAATCAGCTTCTGTTTTCACTGGTTCAATATTGTTTGTTGTTTCAACATCGGATTCCGGATTTACCTCTTCGGATAATAGACTTTTAATTGCTTCTTCTTCTGTTTCGTTGATTTGATTTCCAAGAAATGATTTTTCTATATAATCTGAAAAGATATTAAAATCATCCAGAACTTCAGCTCCATCAATTAATTCAGAAATTGTCTCTTCAAACGATGGTTTTATTTTATAGTCTTTAATTTTTTTTAGAAATTTATTCAAGTCCTGCCCATTCAGCGGAATTGTGGGTTTACCAAAACCAAGATTAAAAGCGTTATCGACTTGATCATATTCTTGAAAGTCATAATTACTCAAATCAATATTTAAGAAAAGATTAGAAAATTGTTTTTCATTGTCATCATAAAAAGGCGCATAAATTAAAGTCTTTATCGAACTTAACGAAGTTGGAATTCCCTTCCTTTCTTCTCTTAATAAGGGCTCATTTTTCAGTTGAAAAATTCCCAGTCCTGCTATTCGAGCCGCTTGTGAATGCTTAATCTTATTCAAAATATTTTTTATAAGAAATTGAAATGCAGCTTCCTTTTCACTGCCGGAACAATTGGTAATTTCTTTAATTTTATTTAGTAAAAATTCTTTATCCATATTTCCCTCACTTTTACCATTGGTATTCAAAACCAATTAAAACATCTAAAGGTTTATGCCTATAATACTCAAAATCAGAATATTTTTTATTTGTAAGATTATTAATATTCACAAATAAATTAAAGCCTGAAGTAATAAAATAATTGACTTCAATTCCTAAGTTTAATTGCGATGGGGATTTAGTCTTGCTGCTTATTTGATAATGCAAGCCATCAACAAATTCCAATTTCGTTACCAGACCGATTGTTTTCGAAATTGACAAATTGTGAATAAAATTAACTTCAAGCTCAGGAACCGCAGGAAGATAAATTTTTTCTTTATTAAATAATGACTGCCACTGAATCGCAAGATAAAAATTACCGAGCATTCCGGTTTTTAACTTTGCATTCAATCCGGTTTTTAAATTCCATACATCGGAAATTGTTTCGACTTTCGGTTCTTTATAATTCTTATAATCATCTATAAAAATCAACGAATCAATATTATCATAGGAGACGAACGTTTTCACTTCCAGATTTTTCGCAAAATTATATAAAAATGAAAACTCGGAGAACAACTTATGATTTTCGGTTACACTATTAATATTACTTGGAATGTAGTATGGATTAATATTTATAAAATCAGTGTGCGTGTAATATTTCATAAAAGGTTTAAACGTACCTGAAAACACAAACTGGTTGTTCAACTGATATGATACTTCTACAAATGGTTTAAAATAATTGGACCACTCAAAATTGATGTACTCTCCTCCGGCTTTTACGCTGAAATGCTTCATAGGATTCATTTCTACAGAACCAAAATATTTTTGGAAAGAATTATATGCTGAAAAATCAGAATAAACCTTGTACGTTATAATAGAAGCTGATGTCATAATCCTAAAACCATTCCACTTCAAAATAAACTGTGGCTCAATATTCATATTAATTTCTTGCAAAGAATCAGATTTCATTTCCAACTTGCTTGCATAAAAATTAATGCTGTAATTAAAATTATTCGAATAATTATTTTCGAATGACAGATGAGTTCCGTTTAAATCATTTTGTCTTAATTGACCCGGATTATTCGAGCCAAACAGTCTATAATTATTCTTTACATACTTTCCGGATAAATCAAATTTTGAGCCCGGGAATAATATCGATTTAGGACTGATGAAAAAATCAAGTTTCCCTTCTGCGCCAGAAATATTATGGCGAGAATAATCTTCATAATCCTTGATGTTTTTCCCA
>PFVB01000197.1 GCA_002790395.1 Ignavibacteriales bacterium CG_4_9_14_3_um_filter_34_10
AATAAAAAACCAATGGGAATGGCTGAAGTTTCTCTTTCTTTGATTAATGACAATGGAGTATTGCCAACAGATTACACGGAAGTTACAATTACAAGACGAATTTTCCGTTCCGGTGAAAGCGAGTATTTATTAAATCGAAATGTTTGCCGATTGAAAGACATCACAAGTCTTTTTATGGATACCGGAATGGCGACAAATGCGTATTCCGTTATCGAATTAAAAATGGTCGAGAATATTCTAAACAAAACCGACGAAAGAAGGCAGATGTTCGAGGAAGCGGCCGGAGTAAATAAATTTAAGCTCAGAAGAAGATTGTCACTTAAAAAATTAGATGAAGTAAAAGCTGATTTAGTTCGTGTTAATGATATTGTTTCCGAGGTTGAAAAAAATGTTCGTTCGTTACAAAGGCAAGCAAAACGTGTTGATAAATATAATCAGTTTCGTTCTGCATTAAGCGAAAAAGAAATTGAATTATGCGAGAAAGAATTTGCTCTTTTTAACCGGAATCAATCTGTATTCTCAGATGAAAACAGTGATTTGAATAATCAAAAAACTGAAGTTGATCAGAGCATTCGAAAAATTGAAATGGAGCTTATCGATCTCCGCGAATTAATTCGTGAAGTTGAAAGTCAGTTATCAGAGAAAAGGTTGCAGATAAATAAAGAATCAGAAGTGCTTTTTGGGACAGAGAAAAACATTTCGGTTTCAGAAGAAAGAATCCGTTTGCTAAATAAAAATCTGGAAAGATTCAAGAAAGATATTGAGGACTTTCAGAATCAACTGATTGAATCGAACAATATTATAGATTCAGTCAATGAACAAATTCTTATTTCATCGAAAAATTCAGAAGAGCTTCGAATCAAAATAGCATCGAATGAAATTAATTTGTCTTCAAAGAAAACTGAAGTTGAAGAAAATAAAAACAGCCTGAAAGAGAAATCACAACTTTCTTTCGAAATAAGCAAAGAATTCTCTCAGAAAGAATCGGAGCTGAAAAACAAAAGAAATCAGATCACAAAAATCAATTCTGAACTTGAGAAACTTGACAGTCTCATTCAGAAAGCAACCATGAATATTGCCAAGTCTGTCGGATTTTTAGAGGAACTGGAAAGTGAGAAAAAAGACACAAAAAATAAAATTGAAGAAACTGATTCTTTGTTTTTAAGGAAGCAGGAAGAAAAAGAAAATCTCGGGAAAAAATTAAATGAATTACGACAGAAAGAATTTGAGAAAAAAAATGTAATTAATAGTCTGCGTAATAAAATAGAACTACTTCAGACAATGATTTCAAACCTCGAAGGTGTTTCAAAAGCTTCACGGTTTTTGATTGAAAACCAATCGTGGTCACAGAATGAAAAAACTCTTTTTGCGGATGTTGGTGAACCAAATGATGATTACAGATTCGCTCTGGAGGCTTCCTTAAAATCAGTATTGAATAATTTGTTAATTGACAGCATTGAAGATTTGCAGAATGCAATCAGCTATTTGAAAAAAAATGATTACGGCAAAGCTTCATTTTATTTATTAAAAAATGCTGCGAATGAGAATAAATCTATGATTGATAAAATCAATAATTTTTCTCTGAAATTAAAAAAGAAGAAACTACAGAAACAAAAGGGATTTGTTAATTGGGCTTACAATCTGGTTTCGTCGCAGCCAAAGTGGCAGCCGTTTTTCATGAAGGTTTTATCCACCACTGCGGTTGTTGATTCTCTTGATACTGCAATTACACTTCAGCAAAAATTTCCAAATTTTTCTTTTGCTACGCCCGAAGGAGACTTAGTTCATTCATCAGGAATAATTGATGCCGGTGCATTGCCAAAACTAGATGAGACATTATTCGGTAGAAAGCAATTGCTGGAAAACTTAAAATCAGAATTGCCAAAACTTGAGAACAAACTATACAAGTTGCAGAATGAAATTAACTCAACTGAAATAGAAATTAATTCAATTGACTTGAAATCCATTTCCGAACATGGAAAAGTTTTAGTCGGGGAAATTAATTCAATTGAAAAACAAATTGCTCAATTAGAATTCGAGAAAAGAAAATATTCGGAAGAGATTGATAAAGCTCAAAATCAAATTCGCCAGTTTGCTTCTGATGCCAATTTGATTGACAGAAATATTGAGACGTTAGAAACGCAGATCGTTGAATTAAAATTAAAAGATATCGAAGCAAAAGAGAATTTGGCAAAATATGAAACTCAATTAAAACATGCTGAAAATGAGTATGGCGAATTGAACAAGGCACAAAACAATCAAAGGATTGAATATGAAAGAAATCTTGGCTTAATTAAAAATTTTGAAAATGATATAAAGAGAACCGAGCAAAGTAAAGAGAAAATTCAAAATGATATTACTAAAAGAAATTTAGATATTCAATCAACAAAAGAAGAGTTGGAAAATCTTGATATTGAGGTTATTGAGCTTCGCAAAAAACTTTCTGAATTAATTTTAATCCGAGAAACTCTTTCTCATGAAGAAGGAGAAATCAAAGATAGGCTTGGTGAGCACAAAGCCAATGCAGGCGGGCTTGAGACAAGTCTTACCGAATTGAGAAATAAAAGACAATATTTATCAGATAGAAGTCATGAACTGGAAATAAAAATAAGTGAAATCAAAATGCGGTTGGAAAATCTTTCTAATCATATAAAGGAAGAATATAATTCAGAACTTTCTCTTAAAGAGTTTGATGATTTAGATATTTTTGATTTTAGTTCTGCATCAAAAGAAGTACACGAACTAAAACAAAGAATCAAGGAACTTGGTCCTGTAAATCTACTTTCCTATTCAGAATATGAAGAAGAAAATGAGAGACTCGAATTTTTATTAAAACAAAGAGATGATTTAGTTAATTCCGAAAAAGATTTAATAAAAACAATTGAAGAAATCAATCAAACAGCAGAGAAATTATTTATAGATACTTTCACTGAAATCAGGGAGAATTTTAAAGTAATATTTCGTTCACTGTTTGATCCCGGAGATGAAGCTGATTTAATTTTACAAGAAGGTGTTGATCCTTTGGAAGCGAAGATTGAAATTACAGCAAAGCCAAAAGGAAAAAGACCAACATCCATCGAGCTATTATCAGGTGGTGAAAAAACATTAACTGCAACCGCTCTACTGTTTGCAATTTATTTAGTTAAACCAAGTCCTTTCTGTATTCTTGATGAAGTTGATGCACCGCTTGACGATGCTAATGTGGAAAGATTCACAAAACTATTAAGAGAGTTTTCTAACAGAACTCAGTTTATAATTGTAACTCATAATAAGCGTACAATGGTTGCGGCTGAAAACATGTACGGTGTAACTATGCAGGAAGAAGGCATCTCTAAAATTGCCGCTGTTCAATTTAACCAAGAAATACCGGTTGAAAATGAATTATGAAATGAGAAATAGTTTAAAAGTTTTTATCGATTTTGATGGAACAATTACTCAGACCGATATTGGTGAAAATATGTTTTTACGTTTTGGTGACAAAGTTGCAGCATATTCTATAATCAATAGATGGATTGATAAAGAAATCAGTTCAACTGAATCGTGGAAACTCTTGTGTAACACAATAAATAATTTTGATCAAAAAGCTTTTGATGATTTTATAGATGAAATCCAGATTGATCCATTCTTTAAATGTTTTTATGATTTTTGCATAAAAAATAAAATTGAAATATTTGTATTAAGCGACGGACTGGACTATTACATTAAAAAGTTTTTTATGAATAACGGACTTGATGAAATAAAGTTTTTCTCAAATTTATTTTCACTTGGGGCTGATAAAAAAATCACTCCCTTGTTTCCATACTTGGATGAAGAATGTTTGATTTGTGCAAATTGCAAACGAAATCATATAATTGAGAACAGTAGTGATACTGATATTACTATTTATATTGGCGATGGGTATTCGGATACATGTCCGGCGCAGTTTGTTGATTATTTATTTGCAAAAAAATCTTTGTTGAAATTTTGCGAGTCAAATAGAATATCATATTTCCCGTTTAATAATTTTAATGATGTCCAGAAAATAATGGCACAGCTAATCACTAAAAAAAGAATTAAGAAAAGACATCACGCTGTTTTGAAAAGAAAAGAAGTTTATTTACGAGGATAAATATTTGTCTAACATTTTAATAATAGCCGGTGAAGCTTCCGGAGATTTGCATGCAGCAAATTTAATCAACGCAATTGTGAAGATTAGACCTGATGTACGGTTTTTTGGAATCGGCGGTGATAATATGATTAATAATGGGCTGCAGGCCAGCTATCATATCAGACAACTATCATTTCTTGGTTTTGCCGAAGTGTTAAAACATCTTCCGTTTATTCGTACTGTCAAAAAACATTTAATTGAAATTGTTGAAGAGAAAAAAATTCAAATTGCAATACTTGTAGATTATCCCGGATTCAATTTAAATATTGCTAAACGATTGAAGCAAATGAATGTAAAAGTAATCTATTACATTTCACCTCAAATTTGGGCTTGGGGCAAAAGCAGAATAAAGAAAATACAAAAATTTGTTTCAAGGATGCTTGTTGTATTTCCCTTTGAGAAAGAATTTTATAATGAATCAAATATCAAAACTGATTTTGTTGGTCATCCGATTGTTGAACGCATTAATTCTTATCAATTTATAAGTAAAGACAAGTTCCTGAAAACTCATGGAATTCAGTCAGCAAAAGAAATTTTATTAATTATGCCCGGAAGCCGTGAACACGAAATAAAAATGATATTGCCGAGTTTGATCGTAGGGGCAAAAATTATTGCGACAAAGTTTAATTTACAAATAATCATTTCAGGTTCTGTGGGGATTGACAATTCTATTTATTCCGCGATTGAAAACAATATTAAGGTTATTTTTGGTCACACTTATGAATTAATTAAATACTCAAAATTTGGAATTATAAAATCCGGAACTTCCACATTAGAATCAGCCTTGCTGGGATTGCCTTTTGTAGTTGTTTATAAAATTTCATCAACCAGTTATTACATTGGAAGGTTTTTGGTAAACTTAAAAACCATAGCCATTCCAAATATTATTTTAGGCAAGAAAGTCGTACCGGAATTAATTCAGGATGATTTAAGCAGTAAGAATTTAATTAATGTTTGCGAAGATTTAATCAGTGATGAAAACAAAATTGCAAATATGAAAACGGAGCTTCAGAAAATCTGGAAAATTTTGGGTAATAAAAGTGCTTCTGAAGAAAGCGCTAAAATCATTGTGGAGTTGTTGGATGAAGTTTAGCCAACGGACAAAATATTTTTTGCAAAATGCAGCAATAATCGCACTCCCCTTTCTTCTTTCGATGCTCTGTAAAACAATCAGAATTAATATTGTTAA
>PFVB01000159.1:0-3166 GCA_002790395.1 Ignavibacteriales bacterium CG_4_9_14_3_um_filter_34_10
ACAATTGTTGGATACTGCTTCCTCTCAAACCTTACAATCAATCAATGATAAATTAAATGAATTAGATGATCTTGTATTAAAATTAGAAAACTCCTTGAATGAAAATTCTCCTATAAATCTGAATGAGGGAAGAATTATTAAGGCAGGATATAATGTTGAGCTTGATGAATTGAGAGATATTTCAACAAATGCAAAAGACTGGATAGCAAATTTTCAACAAAAGGAACGTGAACGTACAAACATTTCTTCGCTAAAAGTTAGCTTCAATAAAGTTTTTGGTTATTATATCGAGATCAGCAATACTCATAAAAATAAAGTCCCGGATAATTACATTCGCAAACAAACGCTCGTAAATTGCGAAAGATACATAACCGTTGAGATGAAAGAGTATGAAGATAAAGTTCTTAATGCTCAGGATAATATAAATTCTCTTGAATATAATTTGTTCAATGAAATAAGAAATTTTGCTGCAATGTTTACAGATGGAATTCAGGAGAATGCTAAATTAATTGGAATGCTTGATTGCTTTCTTTCATTTGCTGAATGCGCCGAAGCATATAATTATATCAAACCAATTGTAAATAATGGTGAAGAAATTTTAATTAAAAACGGAAGACATCCGGTAGTTGAAAGAATTTTGAAAGCTGAAGAAAAATTCACGCCTAACAATTGCGAATTGTCTAATTCAGAAAATCAAATTATCCTTCTGACTGGTCCGAATATGTCGGGTAAATCAGTTTATCTCCGTCAGATAGGCTTAATTGTTTTGCTTGCTCAGATTGGATCTTTTGTTCCTGCAGATGAAGCAACGATTGGAATTGTTGATAGAATTTATACAAGAGTTGGTGCAAGTGATAATATTACTGCAGGTGAAAGTACATTCTTAGTTGAGATGCAGGAAGCTGCAAATATTCTAAACAATGCTACAAGAAAAAGTTTAATTCTGCTTGATGAAATCGGAAGAGGGACCAGTACTTTCGATGGTATTTCAATTGCCTGGGCAATAACTGAATATTTACACGATAATCCTGATGTTGCTGCGAAAACATTATTTGCAACTCACTACCATGAATTAAATGAGATGTCAAGTATATTTCCCCGCATAAAAAATTTCAAGGTTGAAGTCAGAGAGTATGGTGATAAAGTTATATTCATGCATAAAGTTACGAAAGGAAGTGCTGATTATAGCTATGGAATTCAAGTTGCATTAATGGCCGGACTACCACTACCGGTGACAAATCGTGCAAAGGAAATTCTGCAAAATTTAGAAAGCAAAGAACTGACTCCTTATGAAGTAAAAAAAGCAAAGATTGCAAAACAAATTTCAAACGATGATTTTCAAATAAATCTGTTTGAAATAAAAGATGATTCGCTGCGGAAAGAGATTTCTGAAATTAATGTAGAAAACCTGACTCCATTGGAAGCACTGAATCGATTAAACGATCTTAAAAAGAAATTGGGTGAAGGATGATGAACATTTTGAAATTCTTTTTATTGCTTATAATTATTGTGAATGTACTTTCTTGCAACAAATTAAATCCTTCAGAGCAAGCATATTACGATAAGATTACAGCAGCAAGAATAGAAAAAGATAATTACATGAAGGACAATCCCGATTCACCATTCAACCACAAATCGAAAGTGGATTTTCATAACCTAAATTATTTTGATGTGAATCCTGACTTACGTTTTAGATCAAAGTTGTTTGAGAATGAGATTAAAGATATAGTTACAATTTACGGGACAAAAGGCGAGCCTCGGGAAACAGTCAGGTTCGGCTATGTGAAAATCAATTTTAAGAATCAATCTTATAAATTAAATGTTTATGAAAGTGAATATTCTAAGCAAAAGTTTTACAGCATTTGGTTCACAGACAGAACCACAAACAATGAAAGTTATGGTGTTGGCAGATATTTAGATTTCGAAATCGATTCGGATAAAGATTTCATTTATGATATTGATTTCAATTTAGCATACAATCCTTATTGTGCATACACTGCAGAATATTCTTGCGCAATCCCAACCAAAGAAGATCATATTGACTTAGAAATTAATGCAGGCGAAAAAATATTTCATAAATAAAGAGGTAGAAAGTGGTAATTATATTACAAAATAATGCATCAGAAAAACAAATTGAAGATATAAAATCTCATCTCGTAGATTATGGATTCCAAATTCACGAATCACGAGGAGTTCAAAAAACTATACTTGGCGCAATAGGAGTTCAGCCTGATTTCGACATCAGGAAAATCAGGATTCTCGATGGCGTTGCTGATGTTTACAGGATAACGGTTCCCTATAAATTAGCAAGCCGTGATTTTAAGAATGACAATACAGTTATAAAAATTAACGATGTTGAAATCGGTGGTAATAAAATCATTTTGATGGCGGGACCTTGCTCAATTGAGAGTGAATCGCAAATATTTAAATTAGCTGAAATTGTAGCAAAAACCGGAACAAAAATTTTACGAGGCGGAGCTTTCAAACCCAGAACATCGCCCTATTCATTCCAAGGATTAGGGGAAGACGGTTTGAAATTAATGAGAGCCGCTGCGGATGAATATAATCTTATTGTTATCACCGAGGTTATGCAGATTAATCAAATTGATGTTATAGAAAAATATACTGACATATTTCAAATCGGTGCCAGAAATATGCAAAACTTTGGATTGCTGAAAGAACTTGGCGCAACGCATAAACCGGTCATGTTGAAAAGAGGACTCTCTGCAACAATTGAAGAAACATTAATGTCTGCCGAATATATTTTATCGAGCGGAAATCCGAATGTTATGTTATGTGAAAGAGGAATCCGTACTTTCGAAACTTATACTCGTAATACTTTTGATGTTTCTGCAATTCCTGTTGTTCATAAGAAAAGTCATTTACCTATTGTAGCCGATCCTTCTCATGCAACCGGTTATAGAGATCAGGTACCGCCAATCGCACGTGCAGCAGTCGCCGCCGGAGCCGATGGATTAATTATTGAAATACATGATAATCCGGAAAAAGCATTATCTGACGGACCTCAAGCATTACTTCCGCAAACATATATAAATCTCGTTGATGAATTAAAAGCTATTGCCAAAATTGTTAACAGGGAAATCGGTTGATTCATAATATATCAATTATCGGACTCGGATTAATCGGCGGTTCTATTGCAAAAGCT
>PFVB01000159.1:3200-8342 GCA_002790395.1 Ignavibacteriales bacterium CG_4_9_14_3_um_filter_34_10
TGATAAAACAATTTATCAACTGGACGATGCATTGGAATCGGACTTAATAATAATAGCATTACCTGTTGATTTATCATTGAAGTATTTCAGGCAATTGATTCCCAAATTAAAAGACGGACAAATCATTGCCGATGTTTGCAGTGTGAAAAATTCATTCAAACAAATTTGGGATTCTTCATTCTCCATTGGAAAGTATATTGGCTGTCACCCGATGACCGGCAGAGAAAAAGGCGGTTATGCAAATTCGGATGAACTTCTTTTTGAAAATTCAATTTTTGTAGTGACCGAGGATTTATCAAAAGATGAAGTTGGGAATAATTTTGCTGAAATCATTAAATATCTTGGTGCAAATATTCTTTATATTCCTGCAAAGCAGCATGATATTATTGCCGCAAGTGTAAGTCATCTTCCGCAGCTTGTATCTGTTGCACTAGTCAATACTGCAGCGTTGAAAACTGATAATTATAATTTTCTTGATCTTGCCGCAGGCGGATTCAGAGATATGACGAGAATTGCATCCAGCGATTTCACTATTTGGGAATCAATTATTAATGAAAATCAGAATGAAATTTTAATTGCGTTGGACAAATTCAAAGCAGAAATTGACACCATAAAAAAAGACGTTCAGACAAATAATTTTGACTCTTTGCATGCAAAATTTATTGAAGCAAATAAAAATCGCAATGAGATTCCAGCTAACACAAAAGGCTTTCTGGCTCCTCTTTATGATGTTTTTGTGTTTGTAAAAGATGAGCCTGGAGTGTTATGTAAAATCACGACAGAACTTTTTAAAAATAAAATCAACATCAAAGATTTAGAGTTACTTAAAATACGGGAAGGTAAAGGTGGCACTTTCAGATTTTCATTCAGCACAGAAAATGAATCGTTGCTCGCAATCCAAGTAATAACACAAGCAGGATTTGAAATCAGGCATTAAAAGCATTTAAATATTTTGCTACTCTTGTTGCTGTATTTTCACCATCAATAGCTGCTGACACGATTCCTCCGGCATATCCTGCTCCCTCTCCGGCAGGAAACAATCCATCAATTTCTGTGTGCATAAAAGTTTCAGCATCCCGTGGAATTCTGATTGGTGAGCTTGTTCTGGTTTCAGCAGCAAGTATTTGTGCCGAAGATGTTAAATAGCCATGAAGTTTTTTATCAAACTCAATTATTCCCTGCTTTAATCTTGTTACAATAGCCGCAGGTAAAATTTCATTAACTGCAACCGAAACAATTCCAGGTATATAAGAAGTTTTTTCAAGTGTGGACGAAACTTTATCTTCGATGAAATCTGTAACTCGCTGAGCCGGTGCCTGTTGCTTTTTGCCACCAAAAATAAAAGCCTTCTTCTCAATTGATTTTTGAAATTCGACTCCGGCAAAAAGCCCATATTCATTGAAATCCTTCCAGTCATTTTCATTTACTGCGGTTACTAAACCTGAATTAGCGAATGGTGAATCTCTTTTTGAAACCGACATGCCATTTAGTACAAGTTCATTTTCATTTGTAGAAGCGGGCACAATTATTCCACCCGGGCACATGCAAAATGAGTAAACTCCCTTTTCATCAATCTGACATGATAGATTATAACTTGATGCTGGCAAATTAGTATTTCTTTTTTTAGAATTATACTGTATTTCATCAATAAGTGGTTGTGGATGTTCAATCCTTACGCCTATTGCAAAATCTTTTTTCTGTAATCCAATATTTTTGTTATTCAATAAATAATAGATATCCCTTGCAGAGTGTCCAGTTGCCAGTACAAGTGCCCTTGCATCAATTTCTATTTGATCATTAATCACAAAACTTTTTACTTTTTTACTTGAAAACTTTATATCAGTAAATCTTGAATTAAAATGAACTTCACCGCCGCATTGAATGATTTTCTCCCTCATTGCAAAAACAATTTTAGGCAATTTATTTGAGCCAATATGTGGGTGCGAATCAAACTCAATTTCTTTTTCGGCACCAAAGTAAACAAACAATGAAAGAATCCTTGAAACATCTCCTCGCTTTGTCGAACGTGTATAAAGTTTCCCGTCACTGTATGTTCCCGCACCACCTTCGCCAAAACAATAATTTGAGTCTGGATTTACAATTCCAAATTGTTGAATTGCTCTGAGATCACGGCGGCGCTGTCTGACATCATTCCCTCTCTCGTAGATAATTGGTTTGATTCCTAATTCAATTAATTTCAATGCACAAAATAATCCTGCGGGACCGCTTCCGATTATGTAGGCAGGTTTGCCATGACTAACATCATTAAATGAAAACTTAAACTCTTCCTTTGGCAATTCATTTATAAAAACTGCAACCTTCATCCGATATACAGGAGATTTTCTGGCATCAATCGAGCGGCGCATCACTTTAAATGATTTTATTTCTTCTGAATTTATCTGAAGTTTCTTTGCAATAATATTTTTCTGATAATTATAATTATCAATAAAGTCAGGCGCAATTGCCAAATCAATTTCTTTTATCATTTCGTCCTCTTCCTATGAGGAAATTATCTTTTATATTTGATTAATCCACCGCCAAATGAAGCAAGATAAATAACTCTGTCATTTGTAAAAACCAAATCTTTAATATTTGAATGCGGCATTCCGGAATTGCCATTTTTTAAAGTTGTAATCGAGTTCGGATTCTGAAAATAAATCACACCAACATTAGTACAAATCCATTTTGTGTAACCTTCAAAATAAATTTTCTCAAAATATGTGTCCTGCACAAAATCGTTAAAATAAATTTTCCATTCTATATTTCTCAATGATTTTGACAGATTTGATACTCCTCCAATCTCCTGCTGAGTACGTAAATGCCCGAACCATCGGCTTCCATTTGGATCCATTCCAATTGAAATAATTGACTTGCCGGGGAATTGAGGATTTTCGTCCGGCGGAAACCACAGCCATGATTCAATATATTTTTTATTTATATCATCCCATACTCTTGAAAATCGAACAATTCCATATCCATTTGTGCCAAACCAAATTACTCCTTCAGTATCCATACCGATGCACATTACCCACGGATGCGGAATATCTGAATTATTCCTGTCATATCGTGTCCAAATATTTTTGTCTCTTTCAAACACAATCAATCCGTTACTTGTTCCTATCCATATATTATTTCCAAATGATTCAACAGCAGTGATATAGTTATCTAAAATTACTGAGTTGGAAGAATTATACACACTCCATATTCCGTTGATATAGCTTACAAGTCCGTCACTGGTTCCAATCCAGATATCACCATTATCAGAAACTTCAATATCAGTAATAAAGTTGGTTGGAATTGCTGAATTTGACATATTGTAAACCTGATAGGAATTATTCTTAAACGTTATTACTCCTTTATCCAAAGTCCCAATCCACAATTTGCCCGATTTATCTTTATCAATACAAGTTAGATAGTCAGTAGGGAAATGCAAATTTTTAGTGTTATAAGAAACCCAAACACTTGTATCTGCAAGTGATTTTTGGGCAGTAACCATCTGACTGCTTTGAACAGTAACATAAAGACTGTCTTCATAAGCCGATTGATGTTTGTATTTTATCTGATATTCACCGGGCCATAATTTCTTGATTGTATTTGGTGTTCGTAAACCCGTGTCGTTATTGTTCAGAAATATTTTTGCTTTATCCGGTGAAGAAACACAGTAAATGTTGCCATACATTTTTGAATTGCTTGTATAGTCAACTAAAATTGTTTTCTTTTCATCCTTCAGCAAGTCGATTGCAAAGGTTGTGTCTTTAAATAAATTTTTCTTCAGCGTGATTGAATATCGTCCTTCGTCAAGGAAAGTAATACTGTCGGGAGTAAAATTACCAGTGTTTTTATTGTTCAAATAAATTTTAGTGCCAGTTGGGTTTGAAGAAATATTAATCTGTGCCTTCCCCGGCGGATTTTCAGGCTGAGAAGTAGATATTTCCTTTTCACATGAAATAAAAATCATGCTGCTCAAAATTATAACGCTGAATACTTTTATATAATTAATCATTTTCATTCTTCGACACCAACTTTATAACCAAATGAACCAATAAATTCTCTGTTAAATTTAATTACATACTTTTTAGAATTGTATGAACCAAAAATTCCAAGTCCGCCTTCTATATTTGAAAAATCAAGTGCATCTACATTAATGGAAAACTGATCCAGACTTTGTGCACTGCTGACATAATATTCCGATAGATTTTTATCATAAGTATGAACATGAACAATCATAGTCAGAATTGTATAATTTGATTTATTCGGATCACTGCCCGATATTTCATTCATAGCTCTTCTGATTGCATCCATTTTTATGCTCACAAATCTTTCTTTTGAAGGTGTTGCAAAATTCGGATAATATTTTCCATCCTGCTTTATATAACTTATTGGTACCTTTTTAGCAAAACCGAGTGGAAAGCCCGCCTTTTTGTAATAAATATTTATCTCGGGTGCATAAATAAGATCTTCTCCGGCAGATTCCCAGCGAACAAAAACAAATTGATTGTTTTTAGAAGGAATAGAAGAATCTGAAGAACTAAACTCGAAATTAACCTGCTTCGGTAAGTTTGTCCAACTTTTCAATCTTTTTCCGTCCGGCAGTAAAGCGACGATCTCAAATTTCCTGTTTGGTTTTGGCACAAATCCCGTTGTTTTGTAAATACTAATCGCTGTCTCTTTCCCATATATTTTTGTAGTAATAACTGTATCTCTGAACTTGTAAACTTCATTATCATCCCAGATTCGGATATCAGCATTCTTCAAAAATCTGTCAGAAACATTGCTGCTGAAATTTTCTGAACTTGCAAAAGAAGAAGTTACTGCTGCATATTGAAATGTTGAATCACCTCGTAAAATGCAGTTCAAAACATATTTCTGATCATGCCCGGCATAAGGACTGAAATCTTCTTTGCATGAAAAAGATAAAATAATTAAAACCGGGAAGAAAAATATTTTCAGGTATTTCATAACTCAGCCTTTATTGAAAATGTGGGTAAAATCGGCAGCATATTTACTCTTTCCCCAGTCTTGAAATTATAATAAAAAATATTTTTCCTGTTATACAAATTTATGATACTGAAATCAACACCAATCTTCATGAAAGAAAATGAAAAATCTTTTGACAGTGTAAAATCCATTCGGTGATAATCC
>PFVB01000162.1 GCA_002790395.1 Ignavibacteriales bacterium CG_4_9_14_3_um_filter_34_10
ATCACAGAATAGTTAGCAGTTCACCTGTTGTTCCATTTGATGATCCAACTTTATTATTTATTAATGCTGGCATGAATCAATTCAAAGATATTTTTCTTGGAAAAGGAAAAAGAGATTACACGCGTGCGGCTGACACTCAGAAATGTATTCGCGTTAGCGGAAAACATAACGACCTTGAAGAGGTTGGATACGATACATATCATCACACATTTTTTGAAATGCTTGGCAACTGGTCATTTGGTGATTATTATAAAGAAGAGGCGATAAAATGGGCTTGGGAATTACTCACTGATGTTTGGAAATTGCCAAAGGAAAGACTCTGGGCAACTGTTTATCGAACAGACGACGAAGCATTTGAAATTTGGGAAAAGACAACGGATATAAAACCATCTCATATTTTGAGGTTTGACGAAAAAGACAATTTTTGGGAAATGGGTGAAACCGGTCCATGTGGTCCGTGTTCTGAAATTCATATAAATCTTTCTGATGATTTTGACAATCCCAAATTTGTAAATGCCGGTGACCCGAAGTGTATTGAACTCTGGAATTTAGTTTTTATCCAATATAATCGGGATGAAAACGGAACACTTCATAATCTTCCTGCGAAACATGTTGATACCGGAATGGGCTTTGAAAGAGTTTGTGCTGTGTTGCAAAAGAAAAATTCAAATTATGATACAGATGTTTTCCAGCCGATAATTAATGCTATTTCTGAGATTTCAAAAATTCCATACAAAGAAGAAGAACATCAAATAGCAATGCGGGTTATTGCCGATCACATCCGAACATTAACCTTTGCAATTGCAGACGGAGCTGTTCCCGGAAACGAAGGAAGAGGTTATGTACTTCGAAGAATTCTCAGACGTTCAGCAAGATACGGAAGGAAACTTGAACTCAAGAAACCTTTTATGTACAAATTAGTTGACGTGCTTGTTGAAACTATGAGCGATATTTTTCCCGAGATAAAACTTCAGCAGGCAAATGTAAAAAAAATTATTAAAGCTGAAGAGGAAAGTTTTAATGTAACTCTCGATAGAGGAATTGAATTATTTGAAAACATTATCTCTAACCTTGAAGCTGAAAAAATTAAAACCATTCCCGGTGATGAAGCTTTCAAACTTTATGATACTTTTGGCTTTCCTCTTGATTTAACAAATGTAATGGCTCGTGAAAAAGGTTTTTCTGTTGATGAAAATAAGTTCAACGAATTAATGAACGAGCAACGTGAACGAGCAAGAAAATCAACGAAAGAAAAAATTTCCACAGCAAACATTGTTAACATTATTCATGAAAACACAGACCTGCCAAATACAATTTTTCTTGGCTACGATACTCTTGAAGCAGAGTCAACAATTATAAGCGTTGGTGAAAATTTTGTAATTCTCGACCAGACTCCGCTTTACGCTGAATCAGGCGGACAGGTTGATGACAAGGGACAATTGCAGATTGGTGATACACATCTGCGGGTTACCGGTTTGGTAAAATCAAACAACCATATCATTCACGTTATCGAAAATGAAACAAACCTGCCGCTTGCTATTGGTCAGAAAGTTATTGCAAAAGTTGATGAGAAAAGGCGATGGGACATAATGAGAAATCATTCTGCAACTCATTTTCTTCACAAAGCTTTACGCGAAATTCTCGGAACACATGTGCAGCAGTCGGGTTCGCTTGTAGCACCCGAAAGACTTCGTTTTGATTTTACTCATTTCCAAAAAATGACTGATAATGAAATTGCTGCTGTTGAATCAATTGTGAATGAAAAAATTCTTGAAAACCTTCCGCTTATTCATCACAGGGATATTCCGTTTGATGAAGCAAAAACAATGGGTGCAATGATGTTCTTTGGTGATAAATATGGCGATAAAGTTAATGTTGTGCAGTTTGGAAATTTCACGCTTGAATTCTGCGGCGGTACGCATGTTAAAAATTCCTCGCAAATTGGTTTGTTCAAAATTGTGGGTGAGTCATCTATCTCAAGCGGAATAAGAAGAATAGAAGCCGTTACCGGAAATGGAGTTTTAAAATATATCCACGAAATGAAATTGAAACTTGAGTCTGAGGAAGTAAAAGTTTCGCAGTTGAATGATGAAAAGAAAAAACTTGAAAAACATATTGCCGCAATGCAACTGAAAGAAAAACTTGGCGGCATAAATTCAATAGTTTCAAATCCCCAGAATGTAAACGGGCTTAATCTTTATAAAGGAAAAGTTGCAGCTTCAGCAATGGATGAACTAAAATCAATGGGCGATGAACTTCGCGAAAAAATGAAAAGTGGAATCGGAGTTTTGGTTTCCGAGATAGAAAACAAAGTTGGAATTGTTGCAGTTGTTTCGGATGATTTAATAAAAGAACGTAAAATATTAGCCGGAAATATTGTAAAGAAAGCTGCAGCAATTGTCGGCGGTAGCGGCGGTGGAAGACCACATCTTGCAACTGCCGGTGGAAAAGATGTTTCAAGAATTGATGAAATGCTTGCTCAGTTAGAATCAATAATTTCAAACATATAACTGCAGGCGGAAAAATTTGCAGGCAAAAAGATTTGATTACGATTTTATAATTATTGGCAGCGGTTTCGGCGGCTCCGTTTCGGCGCTGTGGCTTTCTGGAAAAGGCTACAAAGTTTTGGTTATAGAAAAAGGAAAACATTTTTCAGCCGAAGATTTTCCCAAATCAAACTGGAATATTCGCAAGTGGCTTTGGATACCTTTCTTCAGATTTTTTGGATTTTTTAAAATCACATTTTATAAACATATCGGGATTTTATCCGGTGTTGGAGTTGGCGGCGGATCTTTGGTTTATGCAAACACACTGCCCGTTCCAAAGAAAGAATTTTTTGAAGCTGAATCATGGAAAGAACTTGCTGACTGGGAAAGTGAATTAAAACCTTTTTACGGTATTGCAAAAAAAATGCTTGGTGTTGCAAAAAATCCGAGAATGGAAATCGGTGATGAAGTAATTAAAAGTATTTCGCAAAAACTTAATATCCCCGAAAAATTTGAGCTTACCGATGTTGCTGTTTTCTTTGGCGAAACAAAAGAACCAACACCCGATCCATATTTTAACGGCAAAGGACCAGAACGTTCAGGCTGTACATTTTGCGGCGGGTGCATGGTTGGTTGCAGATTTAATGCTAAAAATACTTTGGATAAAAATTACCTTTATCTTGCAAAAAATCTTGGGGCTGAAATTTTAGCAGAACATGAAGTGATTAATATTTCTTTACTTGATAATAGTAATCCCGAATCAGGATATAGTGTTGAGGCACAAAAATCAACATCATTCATTCGCAAAAGAAAAAATTTTACTGCTTCGGGAATTATTTTTTCCGGCGGAGTTTTAGGAACAGTGCCGCTATTTCTAAAGCTCAAACAAACAACACTTAAAAATCTTTCTGATAAAATTGGATATGGAATCAGAACAAACAGCGAAAGTCTGATGGGTGTTACTTCTTCAAAAAGCGGAATAAATTTTTCGGATGGAATTGCAATTAGTTCTATTTTACATACCGATAAATACAGCCATGTAGAGCCTGTCCGCTATCCTTCCGGTTCGGGCTTTTGGCGTTTGCAGGTTGTTCCGCTTGTTGAAAGCAAATCTCTATTTGGCAGAATTGTTAAAGCGATTTTTGAGTTAATCAAACATCCTGTTGAATTTCTAAGATTTTATTTCGTATGGGACTGGGCAAGCAAAACACAAATTTTATTATTCATGCAAACACTAAATTCCACATTGCGATTCAAGCGTGGTCTCTTTCGTATGAAGTCAGTTTTGGATTCAGGAAATCCACCCTCCGCACTTTTACCCGAAGCACAGAAAATAGCTAAATTGTTTGCCGCAGAAACAAATGGAACTCCCGGCGCTTTACTGAGTGAAGTGATTTTAGGAATTCCAACCACAGCTCATATTCTCGGCGGTGCAACGATGGGTAAAGATATTAATTCGGGAGTGATTGATAAAGACAACAAAGTGTTTGGCTATAAAAACATGTTTGTCTGTGACGGTTCTATGATATCTGCAAATCCGGGTGTAAATCCTTCATTAACAATTACAGCTATCACTGAAAGAGCTATGAGTAAAATTCAAAATAAAGTTATTTAAAAATTTTTATTGTCAGGAAACAAATGGGGGAAAAAAACGGAGTACTTTTAATTCAACTGGGCACACCGGATAGTCCCAAAATTTCTGATGTGCGGAAATATTTATCCGAGTTTTTAAATGACGAAAGAGTAATTGATATACCGTGGCTGGCTCGGAAAATATTAGTTAATCTTATTATCGTTCCATTCCGTGCACCCAAATCAGCAAAAATTTACAGAGAACTTTGGACAGAAAAAGGCTCGCCGTTATTGTTTTATAGCGAAAGCCTGAAGAAGAAAGTTCAGAATGTTCTGCCAGATAATTATGATGTTTATCTTGCAATGCGATATCAAAATCCGAGCATGGAAAGTGTCCTTGCTCAAATGAAGAAAAAGCAATATGATGAAATAATCATCTTTCCTCTTTTTCCGCAATATGCTTCTGCCACTTCCGGTTCTGCAATTGAAAAAGCAGTTGGCATCATTAAAAATTGGTGGGTTATTCCTCAATTAAAAATTGTCAGTCATTTTTATGAAGATGAAAATTTCATAAATTCATTTGTTAAACGTGCGAGTAAATTTAATCTTGATGAATACGATCACGTTTTATTCAGTTATCACGGGCTTCCGAACAGACAAGTTGATAAAGTTCATGAAGACGGAAAACCATGTTCAGATCATGATTGCGAGTTGAAAATAACAGAAGAGAATAAATTTTGTTATAAAGCACAATGCTATGCAACCACGAGATTAATTTCCGAAAGATTGAATATTCCGGAAAGCAAATTGACTGTTTGCTTTCAGTCCCGCTTGAACAAAGACTGGCTTGAACCCTTTACAGACAAAACATTAATCAAACTTGCAGAATCGGGAATTAAAAAAGTTCTGGTTTTTAGTCCTGCTTTTGTTGCCGATTGTCTTGAAACACTGATTGAAATTGGTTCAGAGTATCAATCACTTTTCAAATCACATGGCGGAGAAAAAGTTCAACTGGTTGAAAGTCTGAACGACAACGATGACTGGGTTGATGGACTTGCAAAAATTATTTTATCGAAATAGTTTTTAAATAAGCGATAATTCTTCTTGCATCAGCGCAAACGTTTCTTCAATTTTATGTGGCAGATAACCGAGTTCTGTTGTTGCTTTAAGATTTATTAAGCC